>NZ_JAYMGZ010000005.1 GCF_037078405.1 Haloarcula sp. DT43
CGCACGAACAGAAGTGTTCCTCGCGCTGTGTCTCCGACTCGTCATTGCCATCACCAACTACGAGCGAGGAAACGAACCGGGCTGTGAGAAACTATGAGATGGATTCTATGACACGCTCTAGCGGGCAAAGTGACGCGAGAATCGCCCTCACCTAGCCTCTCGAAACCGTGGTCGCGGAAGCTATCTTGAATCAGCGAGAGAACCCCGCCGTTCACGGCGGGCGTGAATCGCGTAAGCCCGGTGCCACCGTCCACGCGGGTCTACCTGACCGAATACCCACCGGCACAAGAATTATGCAACTTGGGTGTATGGTTTTTGGCAAGGCCAAATAGAGTACCACCTGCAATCCGGGTCGCACACGGTCTACGCGCTCCAATATCACTTTGTGACCGTCACGAAGTACCGAGCCGACATTCTCACCGATGAGCGGCTGGAGCGCGTAGCCGAAGTCGCCCACGAGATTGCAGAGGACTTCGAGGCCGACATTCAGAACGTGGACGGTGGTACCGACCACGTTCACATCCTGTTCACGACCAAACCCACCACAAACCTCACGAAGTTCATCAACTCCCTGAAGGGCGTCACCTCGCGCCGGATTCGGAAGGAGTACCCCGAGGTGAAAGACCGCCTCGAAGATGCCTTCTGGCAACCGGGGTACTTCCTCACCACGACCGGGCAGGTCAGCATCGACGTGTTGATGGACTACGTTGAAAACCAGTAGCATGACCACCACGACTACGAAAACGCTGGAGGCCACGCTCGCCCCACCGACAGCCCACAAAGAGCGCAAACTGTGTGACTTGCTCGACACCTACCGGGCAGGACTCCACGAAGCGTTCGACGCCGGGTGCAAGACGATGACCGCCACCAGCGACGTGGTGACGCCCTACGACCTGCCGTATCAGGCGAAGGCAGCCCTGTGTAACTACGTCCCGCAACTGCACGGCACCTACGACGCTCAGGAGTTAGACGACGACCATCCGATTCGACTCACCAACCAAGCCGCCGAGTTCGACCACTCGCCGGAGCGAGACTACGAGTTTACGTGGTGGGTGCCACAGCCGGGTCGTGGGACGAACTTCTGGATTCCGCTTCGCATCAATCCCGCCCAAGAGGAACTGTGGCACGACCTCGTTGACGGTGAGGCGTCGGCAGGGCAACTTCGCCTGCAACGCCACCGCACGTCGTGGACACTCCACGTCACCGTCGAGTACCCGGTCGAAGAACCTGACTACGACGCGACAGACGACGTGACACCAGTCGGCTTCGATATTGGCGAAGCACACCTGCTCGCGGGCTGTGCCTGCGAGCAGGGCACTCCGACTGACCCACTACTCATCAACGGCGGTCAAGCGCGACACCTCCGCAAAGAGATGTTCACGACGCTCTGCCGCCTGCAAGAGCGTGACGCCGCCCAGTGGCGGATTGACGAGCGATTTGACCACTACCAGAACGCGCTCACGGACATTATCGAGAAGGCCAGCCGGGAAGCCGTCGAGTACGCCCGTCGCTTCGAGAAGCCGGTTATCGTCCTCGAAGATTTGGCCTACATCCGCGAGTCGCTGGACTACGGCGAGTGGATGAACCGACGCCTCCACGCATGGGCGTTCGCTCGCGTTCAACAGCGCATCGAGGACAAAGCACGAGAGACTGGTATCCCGGTCAGATACGTCCGACCGGACTACACGAGTCAGACGTGCCACGAGTGCGGTCACATCGGGTATCGGAATGGCGACGAGTTCCGATGCCAAAACGAGGAGTGTTGGGTCACGGAGTATCACGCAGACATTAACGCGGCGGTCAACATCGCTGACCGCCACGACCCGTGGGGTGAGAGCCTGCCGCTGAAACCGGCGGGCGATGACATTTCACGGGATGGGAGCGCCTGTGACAGCGCCGCGACCCCCACCGAGCAGAGCCAACCTCGGCAGATGACGCTCGGAGAGGTCGGGTCGGAACCCTCTGCCGGTCGGTAGCCGGTATTCCCATGCAGGGAAGCCGCGCCGTTCACGGCGCGGAGGATGTCACGGGCCTGTTCAGTACGAGGCACTGCGCGCGTATTGGCAGGGTGCGGTACTCCTGTTCCCGCTCGGCTTTGGTATGTACCTGCTCGGTCAGGCTGTTGGATTCTTTCCCACTGGAAACGCAGATGTCATCGGACACCTCGTTGGACTCGTGTTGGGTGCTGGGTATGCAGTGGGCCGGGGGTGTGTACAATAAGGACACTCGATATATTCCAGCGTGTCGTCCTTGGTATGCAGTCCTTCTGGCGGTAGAGGCGCAGACATTGGGTCACAGCACTCGCTTCGACAGCCGACAGGCTGGGCCCTCTCAGTCACGAACCGCTCGCTCTCTCTGTCACTGAATGGACTGACTCTCCTCTACGGGTATGTCCCACAAAGTGAACTCGAACCGCAAGGGACCCTCAGATATTTTTGATTGTTGGTTGATCGATAATGCATGAAAGTGACAAACAGAGTGAAAGAAGCGATTAAACAGACCCGACTTGCCAAGCAGGAAGTGGACGACTCCACCGTGTCTAAGGAGCTTGAGCACGCTTTGGAAGCGCTAGAGGACGCGTTGGAGACACTCGAAGACGACGATTGATATAACCGTTGTAGGCGGTGGTTACGCTACCCACCAGCCGAAGAGTCGTGGAATGACCGGCCGGATCGAAATTCGGTCAGTTCAGCGATCCGGTCTTCCAGTTCTTCAATTTCGGTGCGGAGTTCGTCAGCTTCGTCGCCCTCGGTCGCCGCAAGTCGGTCTTTCAGCCCCTGCAGGCGTGTTTCTTTCTCTTGTTCGGCCACATCGGCCTTGCGAACGTACTCGCTCGATTCGATGTCGTAGACATCGGACTCGGAAAGATCGGTCACGTCGAGTGCGTCGTCGACTTTGCTGGAGTCGACCGTCGTCAACCGTTCGCGTTCGATGCCAGCGGACTCGAACGCGTTTAACACTAACTCGTCATCTTTGAGCGACCGGTTCCGACGCGTGGTCCGCTGGACGGACCCAAACTGCCCAGAGACCGGCTGGTCGTGATGAAGTCGGTCAAGCAAGACGCTGCGAACGTCTTTCCGGAGGTCGTCTGCGTTGCGCTGCACGTCCGAGAGCAGGGTGTAGATGTTCACGAGTGCGGGCGTGTCGACAGCATCGAGCGAAGCTATGTCGTGGCGCTCAAGCGCGTCAATCAGCAATAGCGCGTCTGCATATACATCCAGGTCCGGTTCTTCGCGCCCGGTCTCGTCGGATTCCCCACTACGGCTTTGGGCTTCTACCAGCGGCGATCCCGTCGACTGATCGCTTTCGGTCAGTGTTCCAGCTCGGTCGTCCACCTCGAAGCGCGGATGGAGAGATAACACAGTCGCGTACGGTTCCGCGTCCGGCGGCAAGCGGTCAACGTCGAATTCGCCACGAGCGTCGCTCACACGCTGGTATAGCGTCTCAAATTGGTCTTTCTGGAGCGGAATCGTCTCGTCGTCGTCCCGATACTGAATCAGCACTCGATGTTCCTGTACATCCACGATGCTGAAGGCTTTACGCGATAGCGGGGTGACGAGGATTGCATCAGACTGCAGTGCTTCAATGTTCTCAAGTAGGTTGTTCCATGTCGGCCCAAAGGTCATGATCAAGGATATGTGGTGATCGGTGAAAACCATAGGGCAGAGCGGTTGAATCAGATGACTACCGCTTGGCGATATGGAATGAAGACCAATCTTGACTTCTGAGAGACTCTCCTTCCCGAGTCGCGTGGCGTTGTATTTTTGTGTTCCAGGCAGAGTGAGGAGAGTCAGTCGCAGTTGCTCCAGCGTGCATGCTTGATACTGCGCTTGCTGGGATCGGCTCTTCTCGAGGAGAACCATGACACGAGACATCGCATCACCGTTGAGTCGCACTGATACGAAACTAAAGACCGTTCTCGTTCTGTCTTTTGAGAAAACTACTGATAGCCAGGTTCGGCGTGTCCGATACCTTGCCTGTCGTGGGGAAGAAACGATGTGGCGGATCGAAGAGCGTCGTTGCGGTGCTGACTGGCAAATCATCGATACAGAACCCATCACGGACCTCCAGTCAAGCCTCTCCGATCAGGCTCCGAAGGCAGAGCGGCATACGGACGTAGGCGTATGACCAGGCCTTCACCGACAGACGGTTTGGATGATCTCGTCGACAGGACTGCCCTGACGCATTCGGCTGAACAACCGTATGGCGACCATGCACAGGTCTTGTCGCAAGTTGACGATCAATCCGCGCTGCTGGATGTGCCCGTCGCAATCTGTTGTCCGAACTGTGGCGAGGTAGTCACGCTGTACGAACGGGGCCTACCAAGCGATGTCCCGTACTTCGATACTGCATGCACACAATGTGACGTCGACTTACGGACGTGGTGTGCTGTTGGCGTTGACGCAGCCTATCTCCAGATTGTCGAACCCGAACCACTCACGACGATGGTTCAGCAATTCTGGGACGAGTGGCTCTGGAGTGGAATCACCAACAGCAAGGGTGAACCACGTACCGACGAGTATACCGAACGGTTCGCGACGAAAACTGTAGCTTTCGGGTGGGACTGGGAGGTTACCTGTCCACTGTGTCGACGCACACGTACTGATCTTGAACGTGACTCAGCACTCGTCGGCGGGAATCTAGACTATCACCACTGGTCGGACAACCCTGATCAAGGGGTCTGTCTCTGTCGCGAGTGCCACGATATCATCGGCTTCGACACCTATGATACAGAACTTGAGGAGCGAGCGGAATCATGGGGATTTGACTCTCGTCACGACCTGCAGGTCATTCGCCTTGCGCTTCGAGATGCTGCAGTAACCGGTCGGCCAGTTGGAACTCGATCTGCAACTGCTCTCGTCGATCGATATAATCTCCTGCACTCTCCCGAGTGCGTTCGCCAACTCCTCGGAAGTATCAGTACCGATGAGTCGCTCCGAGAACGGTTCCTTGATAAACGCATAGTGGCTGGTATCGAAGCAACCTGCTGACGAGTAACAGATCAGACCGACACAATCGCGTTCCCAACTCACTAAGAGTGTAGCGACCAAGCGATGGAGATTAGACTCTTACCAGCAACGTTGCGTGAACCGCCGCGGGGTCAAGCCCCGAGGCACTCGGCCTGCCCCGCCTGTAGACCAGTGGCCACTGGCTGAGGAGGAATTGCGTCCCAAAATAGGTGGCATAGGACGGTAGTGTTGTGTGCATTCAATAGCGACTGGTTTGCTGGTAAATATGTACACACACCCGCTCTTTCTGCGAGATACTGCCACACTTGTGATGGCTACCGTGCTAATCACCGCTTCATTTTCAGAGTATATCGCCTTCGAAACTGGAGTCGTCTGTCCAATCCGCCGAGTAACTAAAGTTGCTGGCTCTGGATGACAGTGTATAGTTGATTGAGTAGAGCTATGAAGCACACTGGCCAACCGCCTCTCCCAGATTGGATCCAAAGTGCCTATCAGACACTCGAGAGAGCGTATGGTTCAGACACCGACGAACTTTCGAGGACTGACGCACATGAGTTCCTTCTGGCTGAAGCCGAGCATATTGAGGAGCACGCTGATGCAGTATATGCGGTTGATCGACTTCTTGACCGTGGCTGGCTCTACGAGGTCAATGGCCAACTTCGCAAAACCGAATAAACTGTACGTATCCACAGCGACGGTCTCTAACTCTGTATCACCTTTTTGTATTGTAATGGTTGTGATACCCGATTTGTCCGGGAAACGGGGTTCCATGTACAAGGGGTGGAACCCGGAGCGTGTGACAAAGCCGAGTTCCATACTGTTTTCCGAAAGCTGGCAGTATAATAGCTACTAATTGAGTACCAGATTCTATCATCGATACAGTACGTCAGATAGACAACGGCAAACGGTAGATACGCCACCCACACAACTTCGCTACGACCGTCTTTGTCTCATTGCCCGTCGGTTGTGGGAGTCGTCGTTCCCTTCATTGCAACTGTTCGCGGCGTTGGACAGTCACACTCTGTTCTAAGTAGTGCCTTGTGTCCAGGTGCGGTCTGTAAGAGTGCTTCTAAGTCGTCTGTATACACGCCCCGCTCGGTCTCAACGGTCAATACAACCTGTTCGCCACACCGCCGACACGCGCGTCCGAGTGGGATCGCTTCTCCCATATTGTTTCTTTTGGGCGATGGAACCTAGAATGTATCGCCACCGGAGTGAAACTGAAACTGTCGGGTTGTCCGTGCTCACGCAGGCGGTTAACCAACAGCCTCACGAGTACTGGTCGATTGTTGGTTAATGTATGTAAACTATAAGTAAGTGACAATACATACAAGACCGTGCTTTCAGACAGTATTTCTATGCAGACGTCTCTCGGGTGGTCACACCAATCTCCAGCCCAGACTTCGACTACCGAGAGGAAGCCAAGCCACAGTTCCTGACTGACACTGACGCGCCGCTGAGAGACTCACAGTAGCCCCAAACCAATGCAAGTTGACTCGTACAAGAAGGCGTGGGAAGTGCTCGCCTTCGCCGACGAACACTCGAACAGCGAACTTAAACAAGTCCGGCTCTGTTGAAATCCTCAGCCACTGATAGTTTGCTGAGGCCGTGGTGAATACAGCGCGCGTATCGGTCACCAGCGGGTAGCCGAAAACGAGCCGAATGAATCGTTCGATAGAGTCTGTTTTACTCAATCTACGCTGCCTCAGCCGGGTGTACGAATGTGTATTGTTCGTCGTCTTCGTCTTCTCGATGGAGCGATTTTGTACTGAGCGAGAATGGGGAGCGGTTGATCGACGCTATTCGAGTACTGGTTCGAGTGTGGGGTCGGCACCGAGAACCGTAGACAATGTCGACTGCACCCGATCGAGTTGCTCGGTTGGTTCCACGAACTGTCGCTCTGGATCATACGTTATGAGTCCCCCCGAGGCCAACTTCGGGAGGTGGACGTGATGGAGTGAGAGGCGAACATCGGTTAGTACGTCCTTAGACGCCTCTGGAATTGTCGTATGGTGATTGTACTTGAGGACGGCCTCGGTAAGGTCGTCGATCGTGACAGACCGCCGGTCTTCAACGAGCGTCCCGAGGACGATCCGCCGGTACCGATGCTGACATAGGTTGAGTACCGAGTCGAAGGTGAGAGACCCCTTATTCGTCATATTCACATACAGACGACCGACGACAATCATCTTGCCTTTTTCATATACAACCCTTTTTCATACACAACCCGGGCTTACATACCCACTCAGGGTTGGACTGTAAGGGCTGAGAGTGTGCTCCCGAGGACGTGTTTGATTCCCCCACGGAGACGGGAGCCGACGGCCTGCTGTGAGATGCCGAGTTCCTCGCCGAGGGCTTCCAACGTGACCTGGCGGGGCGACTCGTAGTACCCACGTTGGTAGGCAAGCACCAGCGCCTCTAGCTGGGTGTCAGTGAGGTCGGCTTCGGTTGCCGTCTCAACCGGCGTGAGTGCGTGCAGTGCCGTCATCGTTATCGGGATGTCCAGCTCTCGACAGCGTCGTTGAAACTCAACGAGGTCACGTCGGTCATCACAGCGAACCTCGAATGTCCACCATTGGCTTGTCCCGATGGCCTCGATCAGTGTAACACCTGTCTCCGCCAGTACGGTTAGCACGCCTTCGTAGTCTAGCGGCCACTCGACGCGTAACAAGTACTCGTCATCGACAGAGTCGACGAGCCGAATGCTCTTCACGCCCAGGTGCTCGGTGAACGCGCTCTCGATGTCGGTGACTTCGGTTCCCCGCACCCAGAAGTAGGGAATCACCACGCCCTCTGTGGGGATGAGTCGCTCCAGTTCGACCCTCACGTTCGGCAGTTGGTCGAACACTGTCCCCAAGGGGAACTGGTCTGACGGAACCGTGAACCTCGCCTCAGTAGCCATTGTTCATACCGTTTGCGTCCAGCTTGTAAAGGTCTGCCGCGGATTGCACCGTGCTTACGACGCCACACACAATACCGGCTGATTCAGTCGAATCAACGTGGAACCAACATACAACCGGTGCTGCATCCAGCCTCTATATTCAGCAAGCCACTCCTGTCAATTTCAGAGGGTTTCAACAGAGCTACAAGTCCTTGATCGAGGCTTCAAAGAGTACGCCGAAGGGGGCGGCGAAGAAGACCTCATCGAAGACGTCGACACAATTTGCGAGTGGGCATTCGACTCCACAATTCGAACCAAACGATTCGATGAACCCAAGCTCAAAGTCCCAGGCGTCCTTGCAGTCTTGAGCACACTGGCCAGTTGCGCTATCCGCAAACACGAATATCTCGAAAATGCTCCCCCTGAAAAAATCCAGCTGATTCAGCATGTTCAGTACATGCATACGAATTTATTAATGACGATGATGGGGCAATTTGATCCAGACTGGTTCCTTCATATTGGTGATAGACTATACGAAAAAGAGTTGGACCAGGCGCGACCTCACCCCGCCTGTGGAGCCACTGCAATTGTCTTGCACGAAGATGCCGACCCCGAGTTCGACAAGTTCTTCGAGATTCCAATGGTCGCCGCAACCGAGCGCTGCAAGGCCCGCTTCCATGGGGGGAGTTGGGGCGGGCGGTATGGGCCCGAAGACAACGAAGCCGTCGGTGAAACGCACTATCATATTCGTGATAATAACATCTACGTCCTCATCGAACACGCCGAAGCCCTCCTCTGGGAGCGACAAAGTGAGGCGTTCAATGCACTCATCGAGTTCGGGTGGGAAGCCATCCACGAAGACGAAATCCAGACTGTCTTCAACGAGAGTGAGATCATCAAACCGGAGATTGAAGACTTGTTGAAACACGGAGATAAAGACCAACTCTGGACCGACTGGGACCCCCAAGAAAATCTGCTTCGACTCGTCCGAAATGCGGCCAAACAGGTCGACGACCTGGACCCAACCGAGTACAATCAGGCCGGGGACTACTTCGATGCCATAGATAATTACGAGGCCGATGGGTTTGGAGAAAGCAGCGCAAAAACCAAGATAAAGAACACAAAATCCCTGGCAGTAAAACTAACATCTATCTCTGAGTCTGAAGATTTCCCCTCCGTGGATATCAAACGCCACGACCGGGGTCGTGCAGATTATACAGTCGGGTCAGGGGGTGGGAGTGGCAAAGAAATCACCCTCGAATCGCTGGATGATATCTTCGAATTACCGTGTTTCAAAAACATGGTTGAGGCATTAAAATTAGAGAATAGTGGGCCGGTGAGAAAGGACCTGTATAACTTTGTTCGAATGGTGTATTGGCTGGAAGGATATCACGATTTACCGGAGCAAAAACGAGAAGATGCGGTGGTTGATGACATCCACGATCTCTTTGAAAGTAAGTGGGACTGGTACGACCGCGAGACCACCGATTATCAGGCTCGTTATGAATTGCGGAACGGCGATATCAATGGGAACACCCCGTTGCCGATGCACTGCGACAACCCCGATATGCAATCTCACTGCATCGGGAAGCATGCTTGTCCCTACTCGATCTACGGGAGCCTTCCCTTCCCCCAAGAGATGTACGACCAGCTCGAAGACAATGAACGGGGCGGGCAGCAGCGATTGTTTGATTGAGGATTAGCGGATTAATTTTTGAATAGGGGGGACTAATATTATATTTGCCGGTTGTCCAGAGCACCAGGGTTTCAGGATTTGTTTGAATGCAGTGTGAGAAAATAGATTAGATTTATTATAAATTGGAGTCCACCTGTTTCTAAAGAAAGTTCTGGCAACTCAATCCCCATACTCCGGATAAACTGCCTTTTTGCTATATCGGTCACTTCCTCGACCCCTTCTCGGACCATCAAAGTACCGTATTCGGCCGTGTACACTCTTCTATGGTGTGATGAACCCCATTTGTCCCGTTTCTTGCTAATTAGACAATAGAAGCGATTGACACTAATTCTAAAACGCTGAAATTCGCACGTGTACACTCTTCTGAGGCATGTACACTCTTTTCGCCTCAAATTTGTCATGGTGGCCAGTATATTGGACTGGCCAAATTCCTGAATCCTCGTTTTTTGTACGTGTACACTCTTCTGAGGCATGTACACTCTTTTTGCCGGTCACAATAGCCATGCTGAGACCGCTCTAATGCCCAATTTCTCGGTATAGAGGTATAATACGTCCATAATTCCTTCGTGGGAGAACCGGCAAAACGTGGTACACACTCTTTTACCGGATTAGAGCGGATTATAGGCCCTATAAAATCCTTAAAAGAATGTACACTCTGTGTATTCCTAGCCGATTTGTCCAAAGAAAGAGGGGGGAATACGGGAATACGGAGGTGAAGCCGGGCACCGCCGGCAGCGGGCTTCAAACGAGCGCGGATCTGGTGGCCCCCCAGGGGTGGCGATATATCAGGAAGATAAGATAGAATGAAGCCGGTGGGCAGTCGGAGAGAGGGGACCCGCACATGGCCCACAAGAGAGTCTCGATGGTGGGCCAACCCAGACGGCCGGTAGGTGGGATGAGACAACGTCGACGACACTGGGTGGACGCAGAGATCGGTGATGGTGGAACGACAGTGAGTCGAGACAGTGACATGGGTGGAGACAAGGGAGGTGGTGACAGGAGTGACAGACTACCAGTGGGGATAGTGGGAGGTCCATGGGGACAAGCGTGGGTTTGGCAATGGTTCGCGACGTGTGGTTTTTCTCACGATTCTGATACAGGCGAAACGTAGCTCGCAGCCGACGAAAGCCCCTCGGGTGAAGCCGGGGGAACGCCCCTCGATGAACGACCACTGTCGCCCCCTGGAGACACGCCGTGCCCGGGAGGGTGTTCGTGACTGCGATGACGGTGGCCCAGACCTCGAAAGCCCTCGTTCGCTCGACCGACCATTCCGGGGCCCACGCTGCGCTCCTCACTCGCAAGCTCGTTGCGGTGCTTGCGGGGCCCGGGACGGACCGAGCGACCTCGCCCTTTCAGTCCAGCCCAGGCGGACCGCACCCGCTACCGCACCCGCTACCGCAACGGCACTGCAACCGCGACAGCACCACCACCGCGACAGCACTGCAACCGCCACCGCGACGGCGACCACAACAGCACCGCAACAGCACCCGCTACTCCCACCGCAACCAGCTCTGTAGTGCAAGCCTACGATATGTAGATGAAAAACAAGAAAAACGCAAAAAAGTTTGAGCCGGCAGAAACAGAACCCGGACTGAAAATATATACGAAACCTGATGCGTGACCGGTCAAGCAAGTCGCGCTGATTCTGCAAGACGGGTTATACACAGCCCTCACTCAACTGAAGGGTTCAACCGATGACCAGAACAGAATCAGCAGGCAGTCGCACCGGAAGTCAAACTGGACAGTCGCGATATTCAGCAGAGTCGCTGGAGTAGACACATATGAGAAGTAACCTGTTCAAATACGTGATTGTCGCTTGCATCGGCCTCATCTGGATAACCTGGACCGGCGCGGTCCTCGGGGGACTACTGGCATGAGTGACCAAATCGTCGCTGGCATCACGGCCTTCTACGACTCGCTTCTCACGGGAGTGCAGGAACTCATCTGTGGAGGGACCCTCGCATGACGCACCCATCGCCACTGCACACGCTTCGGGGCTACGTCGAGGTCGTCCACTCCCCAACCGGAGAACTGGGAGTCGGGGGCTACTCCACCACCAACGTCGACGAGCTCAAGCAGCGAAGCACCGGGGTCGTTACCAACATGAAGCGAGTCCGCGATATTGCACGTCGCTTCCACAACTGGGACGTGCCGAGCGAAGCCGACCTCCGCCGCGAAGCAATGCGAGGTGGCCGGTGATGGCTGGCCGTCCGGAGCGGTGTCTGCGCGACGACTGCGATGCCGAGGTCACCGACATCTCGCTGGGGACCTCCTCGAGGGTCGGCAGTCGGTCGCGACCAGAGCCGGTCGCCGACTGCAGTGCCGGGCACTCGAAACCAGTGGGGGCAAACTGACGATGGTTCGAGAAGCCCCGACCAGTTGTCTGCGCGACGACTGCGAAGCCAGCGAAGAGTCCCAGGAGTGGCTCGACGTCCAGAGTCGCTTCCACGACTACACCTACCGGAATACGCTCCTCAAAGCGGCAGTGTCCCGAGGCGAGCCGGGTTGCGGGCTACCGGACGTGGCAGGAGAAGTTCGATCGCCACGTCACGGAGGGCGAGTCGGCCATCTGGATCTGGGCGCCGATTATCACGAAGCAGTGCCCGGAGTGCGAGAACTCGCCGAACTACCACGAGGACAGTGACTGTGAGTACGACGAGACGCCGCCCGAGGAGTGGTCCGAGGGTCTGGTCGGGTTCAAGCCCGCGCCGGTGTTCGATGTCTCCCAGACCGAGGGCGAGCCGCTTCCCGACCTGGACACGGAAGCGACCGGCGACGCCGGCGACCTCGTCGACCAGTTGACTGCCGCCGGTGACGACCTTGGCGTGACGGTGCGGATCGTTCCAGCCGAGGAGTGGACGCACGGTGAGGCGAAGGGGATCTGCGAGCAGCTGAGTCTCGTCGATGTCCAACCGCTCGTCGAGGTGCGTGATCGGGCGAACGAGGCCGACCTCGCGCGGACGCTGATTCACGAGTATGCACACGCCCTGCTCCACTTCGATGTCGACGACGACACCGAGCGGGCGAAACGTGAAGTCGAGGCCGAAGCCGTCGCGTACGTCGTCGGGCGCTACTGTGGGTTAGATACCAGCGGGTCGGCGTTCTACCTCGCTGCGTGGGAGTCGGACGATCCTGAGGTCGTTCGCGAGCGCCTCGGCCGGATTAGTCGAACGGCAGAAGAACTCATCGACGTTCTGGAGGACTAGACCTATTTGTTAGTTGAGATTATTTCAGCAGCCCAGACAGGAAGGAAGAAGAGCCGCCAAGGACCCGATCCAGCCGCCAGGTAAACAGTCCACGTGCAGCTGAAACAAGGAGGACAGTTCCAATAACCCAGAGCAATACGCTTCCGAGAACATAGCTTCCAATCAAGATACCGACTTGGCCAATCGCTACGGCTCCAAGGAGTCGTTTTTTCTCTCGTTCGTATATTTCTGAGAGCTTGTTGAACTCATCCAAATCCTCTGGTAAGGAGAAGCCCTTGTTAGCCCCCCGTTTCCAGACAGTCGGGGCCATTGATACGCCCACCAAACCTTCTGGACCACTAGAGACGGTGAGATTTTGCAGATCTATAGTCCATTCAGTATCACATTCCGTACATCGAAGCAACGTGTAAGAATGGTTGGTTACCTCAATAGAACGCCGGATAACGGTCGTCTCTCCGGTGCAGACTGGACAGCTGTCCGGGGTAATCGGTGTTATAGAGGTCGTGTTTGAGTCGATTCGATCCAATTCACTTGCTATCTCCCCGTAGAGTCGATTAATCAGCGCCTCCGACTTCTCCGTATAATCCTCAAGTGCGGCATCGAGATCATCTGCGAGTAGTTTTAAATCTACTAGCGTGGCACGAAGATCCTCATCCTTTGGGCCAGCGGAGAGGTTCTCAAGGGTAGCGCGATACTCTTCGACCACTACTTGTAGTTCTACGCCAGCCTTCTGGAAATCATTATATCTGGAGATCGTACTCTTCGAGTCGGTCCACGAAATCTCCTCATCAAATGTACTAAGTTCAGAATACAGGCTCTGAAGATGGTCATCAAGTTCAGTAACCGTTTCGTCTATCTTCCGCGAGAGTCGATCGGATTCTTTGTCCGCGGGCAGTGACTGAGCAGTCTCAAAGAGCTCGTTCAATTCCTCGATGGCCTCAATAACCCCGTTCACTAATTCATAGGTATTCGCTATCTGATTCCCACACGATATCTCATCGGCGACTGAATAGGGGAATCTGCTCTCGTTCAGGGGGAATTGTAGCTGTGCTTGAGACGAGGTCTCGGAGGGGCGAGCGCTATCGGCTGTCGGAGCCACAGAATTCCCGTGAATAGCATCGTGACAATCTTTACAGAGGGTTTTCAGATTGCTCGTGTTATGGGTTCCACCCTTACTCTTTGGGACAATATGGTGGGCATGAAGCTCTGCATCGCCACGAGGACCACCGACTGCACCGCAGTTCTGACAGGTAAAATCATCTCTGCGGTAAACCTCTTTACGGCGTGATCCCCAATCGCTGGGATACCCCTCACTCATTACCAAATAAATCTTAGACGTAGCGAATAGTGGTTTTGGTGTGGTATTGGCCAAGACTCGCCACCTTCTGAGTTGAGGATGTTTGATTGCCACTGATGTCAGAGGGTCCCAGAAGTATGTATTGGGGGAATGTCGTGTTAACCAACAAATAGCGGACCCTCAGTCGTATCGTTGGTTAACTTTTTCTGCGCCCGCCGAGGGGCGGAGGCGCGTTCTGACCTCCGTCGAATGATGACTGAACCCGATCTCACGACGGTCTTCGAGGAAGCCGAGCACGTTGCCGAGCAGCATGACCAGATCGCACGTACGACAGACAACCAAGCCCACGAGTACCTCCGATACGCCGTTCTTCGGGTGCTCGAAGGCGAGGCGGACCACCTCCCAACAGACTGGACCCCAATCGACGGCGTGACCGTCGGCTACGGGAGCGACGACGCGATGTTCGATAGCTGGGGCTCCAGCGAAGACTGGTGGGAAACTGTCCCGCCCCAGGAGGCGTGTACCCGCTTCCGGGTGTTCTTCCCGGACGACCACCAGACGGTCCCCCGCGACATCGTCGACGTGATGGCCGCGCTCGGTGCCTGGCGAGTGTGGACCGGGAGCGCAGCGGCGTGCGGCTCCTACGACCATCGAGAGCGCCGCGAGGTCCACCTTTGACAGCGAGAGAGTCCTGCCGTTCACGGCGTGCGTGAATCACGTAAGCTCCGATGAGAATCACTGCATCAATGCTGGTCTTGAGCCTCCAACGAGATGATTGGGTTCTACTTTCACCGTGGTTGGCTGACGTTCAAGTTCCAAACGAACATATCTGGAAATGGCTGATGAAGCGCACCAACACGTTCGCCGTGCGTCCCCTCTCCGATACGAGAGAGCTACTGCTACGGGACCTGTTGGACGCTTCCGCCGCTCTCTGGAACGAGGTCAATTATCAGCGCCTCATGCGCTACAACGACGAAGACGGCTTTGAGGACGAGGACGTGTGGAACGCTGACACCGGCAGTCTCGAAGGCAAGTACAAAGGTGTGCTTGGCGCGTCCACCGCCCAACAGGTAATACGCAAAAACAGCGAAGCGTGGCGCGGGTTCTTCGATACAAAGAAGACGTATCACGACGGATCGAACACATCCGTTACGGAACACCCGGAACCGCCGGGCTTCCGTGGTAACAAAGACGATGGGCGTGTCCTCAAAGGCGTCATTCGCAACGACGCATACACTGTTGAGTGGGGCGAGCGATCCCGGCTTGAGATCCTGGTCGAGAGCGAGTTGAAAGACCGATACGATCACACCGGGCGTCTCCGACTCGAAATCGCTGGCGACCCGAATTGGCCCGACTACGAGAAACAAGGACGATTGGACCTGTGGTATGACGAGACTGACAGCATCTTCCGAGCTTCCCAACCCGTGACTGTTACAGATACACGGGAGACTCCACTGGCCGACGAGAAGGCCGCTCTGGATATTGGTGCGAACAATCTCGTCGCCTGTACCACCACGACCGGCGACCAATACCTGTACGAAGGTCGGGACCTGTTCAACCGCTTCCGTGAGACAACGCGAGAAATCGCCCGGTTACAGTCCAAGCTACAGGAAGACCAATACAGTAGCGAGCGTATCCGGCGGCTGTATCGGAAGCGAACCCGCCGCCGCGACCACGCACAGGAAGCGTTGTGTCGTGACCTAATCGAATGGCTGTACGAGGACGGCGTAGACACGGTGTATATCGGTGGACTGACCGACGTGCTGGACACGCATTGGTCGGTCGAAACCAATGCCAAGACCCACAACTTCTGGGCGTTCAAGCAGTTTACTGAGCGGCTAGCATGTACTGCTGAGGAATACGGTATCTCGGTGGAAGTCCAGTCGGAAGCGTGGACAAGCCAGGAGTGCCCGCAGTGCGGTTCAACAGACCGAACGAAACGACATCAGGACACACTAACGTGTCCGTGTGGATTCGAGGGGCATGCCGACCTCACAGCGTCAGAGACGTTCTTGAAGCGGCACACAGAGAAGGCAGTCAGGTCGATGGCACGGCCCGTGCGGTTCGAGTGGGACGACCACAACTGGTCGGGGACACCACACCCTCACGAAAGTCCCAAAGAACAGCGCACAGACCCGAGTACCGTCCACCGTGACGGGAATGTTGCCTCCGGCGAGTCCTAGACCGGCTGAGATTCCCACGGAGGAAACCCCGGCGTAAACGCCGGGGAGGATGTCATCTGTGGCCGGAAGGCCATCCGGTGGAGGAAGTACTTCACGAGCGGCTCAGTGGCCCTGCAGAAACCGTCGCTCCCGACGGTGGCCGAACGGGCGACGTTCGCGACCGACTGGTCGTCGACGAGAACGCACAGTCGAAGGACGATCTCGAGCCCCGCACGAAGCGTGCCGTCGCCGAAGCGATGGACGTCTCACTCCTCTCGAAAGGTTGCCGCTACGAGGTACAGTCCGCGTCCGGCAACAGGTACGAAGTCGACGTCATCGACGAATCGTGTACCTGTCCGGACTGGCAGCAGCGCTCACCCGAAGGTGGCTGCAAGCACCTGCGTCGCGTCGATCACGAAATCAAGCGAGGCCGAGTCCCGCGACCGGATGGTCGTCTCCCGGCTAACGCGGACTGATCTTGATTAACCAACTGACCGGCCTATTCAATTCTGTCGTTGGTTAAGAATGAGTCGCGATCTCACCCGCCGTCACGGGAGTTCTTCTGTCACGTCAGCGAGTTCCTCCTCGGTCTGCCAGCGATACAGGCGTCCCTCTCGATCGAACAGCTCGAAGATGCCGTCCTGCATCCAGCCGAAATGGTGCTCTTCGTCCTCGTACACCCGCTTGAGAACGTGGCTTTTCGCGAAGAACTCCGTCGTGCCGACGAGCAGCCCCTGCTCGACGAGGAAGTCACTCGGCTCCTTCTCGGCGACACCGACGAGATAGGTCACGATGTCGGCGATCAGGCAGAATTTCTGGATGCTGTTGTCCCACTCCCCGCGGATATCGACCATCCGGAAGGCGTAGGCGTCCTGCCGGCGGTTGAGCCGGTCGACAACGAGGTTCAGCCGGCGAATCGGCTCCCGGTCGTAGTTCCCGAGCACGAAGTACGAGCGTTCGTTTTCGTAAACGGGGGTCAGTTCGCTCAGGGCGTGAAGAATCTCCTCGTTGTCGGCCAGCGAGATCTCCTCGTCGTCGAGTTGATCCTTCGCACTCGTGAGGACCTCCTCGGGGACGGGCGGCTCCTCGTCGGACATACTCGACTCCTCTCAGCGTTGTGCGATATGGTTTACGGAGTAAATCACCTACTCAATCGGTCGTGGTTTACTCCAGAGTGATTTACTCAAGGGTAAACTACTTGCCGCCAGGCCGTGTATCGTCTCGTATGAGCACCGACCTGGGAACTGCTGAGGGGATGGAATCTCGTGAACTCGTCCACTTCGTCACTCAGCAGACGCGGTTCGCGCTGATCAACAACATCCTCCAGCACCCCGAGCAGCTCCCCTCGATGTACGAACTCGAGGAGCTCAATCCCAGCGTGAGCGATGCCACCGTCTACAAGCACATCCAGAATCTCATCGACGCCGGTATCGTCAAGGAGGTTGCTCTGGATGACGACCAGCGCCGGCAGGGCTACCCCTGGAAGTTCTACGGCCTCACGTCGGAGGGGCGGGAGTTCCTAGAGGAGCACAACTTGCTCGCCGCAGAGGAGACCCTCCAGCAGATCTACGACACCATCTCAGACAAGCCCGAAAAGATGGTCAAGTACGAGAAGGCTCCCCGTCCCGAAGAAGCGTAACTCCCGAAATTCGTTCCAAATTAGCAGTCGATCACTGTTCGATTTCGTAGTCAGCAGCCAGCTCCTGGAACTCGTCCCACGCCGGGAGCCGGGCATCGTCGACCTCGCCGTGCGTCTCGAGGTAACGAAGCAAGGCGTCGATTTCGTCTTCGAGGCCATACTTCGCCGCCTGCTCTCGGAGATCCGCCTCGTCGACGTCGACGTGGCTGAGGAGAAGGAGACAGTACGAGCGGTGGCGGCTTCCGTCGTCGATCAACAGCGTGTGACAACACAACTCCGCCGGCGAGACTACGTCGAGGTCCTCGGAGTAGACGTAGTAGCGGTGGCCGGTAAGCAGGAACTGGAGGTCGAAGGCTGCGAATCGAGCGAGGCCGGTTTCGTGGAACGCCTCCACGTTGATCTCCGTCTCGGCCTGCGCGAGGAATTCGTCGTAGTCCTCCCAGAGAATCGTGCCCTTCGGGGCGACGGCTTCGAGGCGTTGGCGATGCAGATGGTGTGCGAGTTCACGGGCGAACTCGTGGAGGCGGTCGAAGTCGGCGTTGAACTCGTAGCGGCCATCGGCTGTCCCCACGAGCCCACGGTCGCGAAACCGCTTGAGGATACGGTTGACCGTGTTGCGGTAGTTGTCGCTCCGGTCGGCGATCTCGGAGACGGTTCGCGGCTGATCGAGGTAGTACAGCACCTCGAGTGCCTTCCCGGTCAGCAGTTCGGGGAACTCGATGTGGGAGTGCTGGCGGACGAGGTCTCGATAGAGTTCGACGGCGCGAGCATCCGACGGGACGACTCGTTTTCGCCGGCCATCGCGTTCCGTGTAGACGAGCCCCTTCTCGACGCGGTCGGCGACGGCACGAGAGAGGTAACTCTCGCTGTGGTCGAGCTTCGCCGCGAGCTCGGAGATCGTGTCGCCGCGGTCGACCGTGGCGAGGACCTCGAGTTCGATGCGCCGGAGCACGGTGTAACATAGTACGAAACTTGTATATAAAGAAGTTTCGAGTAGTGTTACAGTCAGCAGGCACGAGAGTCGTCTCCATCGTCTTAACCAACAAAACTATGGATTCGTGGGACGTGTTGGTTAACACGAGAGCAGCCGATGTCCTACGAACCCCCGACCCCACCGGCGAACCTCCCGACGGAAATCGTCAACACGCTCAACGAGTCGGACCCGGAGCAGCTCCAAGACGTTGCTTCGTACGCTGAAGCGCTCGCCGAGCACAAGGAACGAGAGGCCCGTCTCGAGGAGTCGGCAGATCAAGAAGAGGTCAAAGAACGACCAGACGATCTTCCGGACGACGTCCCGGCCAAAGCAACGATCACGATCAAGGAAATCAACGACAATCGCTACTACTACTGGCAGTGGCGGGAGGGAGAGAAGATTCGTTCTCAGTACAAGGGTCCGGTCAACCCGGACGAGTAAAACTCGATGATGGAGGATACCCACCCCACGTTTCCGTCGTAACTGGATGTTGGTGGAGGGGGTGACGCTGATTTCGAAGGGACCACACCCCCCGCGTTTCCGTCGTTTCTCCACGACGGCGTAGGGAGAGGCTACGATAGTGCTATACAGCCACTAATTCTGTTGACCTAGAATCAATCTAGAGATGAACTAACTTCTGCAACACATAGATTAAAGTGGTATAGCTGAGAAACGCTCATTAAGTGTGCTTCGGTCAAAGAGGGGCGAAGTACTTCGCCCCCTCAGCTGAAACAATCCTTTCCAGCTGATTCTGTAGACGGCCAGTATTGGACGGCTAGACCGCTCTCGTCTTTGGTATCTCGTCGTGGACGTCCTCTTCGAGTCCCCTCCCCACCTGTTCGGTGATTACGACGGAAACGTGGGGTGTGTGGGTTTGGGGTTCGACAACAACGCGCCGCTTCCGTCTACGAGTTTCCTCTCTCACGTCGGAAACGCGGCTATATTGTCAGCAATCCAATTCCACCGAATGACGGCATTTTCCCGCTGATATCGGACAAGGAACGTCGGAAACGTGGGGTGGCGTTCTCCACTAGATTTATACTCCCCCCGCTCACACCGTGTGATATTCAATGACGCCCGACTCTTCACCCAGTTCTGTCGACGATCCACTCTTTGAATCCGGGCATCGTATCTTCGCGAACAAGGATCTCCTGAAAATCGGTCACGTGCCGGAGGCTGACCGGATCGTCGGTCGCGACGAGGAAATCTCGAAGCTCGCGAAACGTCTCAACGGTGCTGTCCACGGGTACTCCCCGGAAAACGTGATGATCTACGGGAAAACTGGGACCGGTAAATCTCTCGTTTCAAAACACGTCTGCCAACGAGCTCAGAATGCCGCTCAGGATGGCGTCGAGATTGGAACCGCGTATATCGACTGTGCTGAAGACAACACGGAGACTCAAGCAATCTCCTCACTGGCCGCGAAGCTGAACGATGAATCTTCGACTGGAATCTCCGTCCCACATACCGGCCTCAGTACGTCGAAATACTACAAACTCCTCTGGAAGACGCTCGACACTCAATTCGATTCTGTGATCATCATCCTCGACGAGATCGATCTGATGAACGACGACAGCGTGTTGATGAAACTCTCGCGCGCTGAGGAGGCGGGAAAAATCGACTGTAGCGTCGGTGTCATCGCGATCAGCAACAAGATCCAGTACGTCGACAACGTGAACGAGCGCGTGAAAAGCAGCTTCCAGCACAAGGAGCTGTTCTTCAAGCCATACGACGCCAACCAGCTTCGGGAGATCATGTTCAACCGTGAGGACGCCTTCCAGGACGGCGTCCTTTCCGAGGATGTGATTCCGCTCTCGGCGGCCTTCGCCGCGCAGGAACACGGCGATGCTCGGAAGGCAATCGACATTCTTCGCCACGCCGGCGAGGTCGCCTACGAGGCCGGAGCAGAGCAGGTGACGGAGGAACACGTCCGCCAGGCACAGCAGCACGCCGAAAAGGACCGGTTCAGAGAACTCGTGAACGGCGCACCCACGCAGGCGAAGGCGGCGTTGCTGGCGCTCACAGAACTGAGTGTCAACAGCAACGACGATGCGTTCCTCACGAGCCGGGTGTACGACCAGTACGAACGCATCTGCAACCATCTCGATATGGATATCCTCTCCGTCCGTCGGTTCCGCGACATCCTGAAAGAGCAGGCTTTCCTCGGGGTTGCCGAAATCGAGAAGATCAACAAGGGAAGTGCGGGCGGGATCCACCTCCAGAACCGACTCATCGAAGATCCCCAGGTCGTCCGCGAAACGATCCTTGAGGACAGCCGGATGCAGGACTGGACTCGCGAGTAGTGACCCCCTACTACTGAGTGGGTGCGGACGACGGAAATCCGGGGTGGGGCGTGAGGAAACGACGGAAACGAGGGGGGTCGAAAATTACGTCGGAAACGTGGGGTTGGATCGAAACGACGGAAACCAGGGGTGGGGTCCACTACGACAGTTCGTTGGTGGCTCCGAACGAGCTCAAAACGGCGTCCCTCTCACCGGAGAGCTCCCGGCGAATGTCGGATCGGTCCCATCCGAGCGGTGAAAGCACGCTCTCGACTGCTCTGACCAGCAGCGTTTCGTAGTACGAGGCGTCGTAGGTCTCGCTCGCTTCGTGGGCGAGGGCGACCCGATCTCGCGACGATTTCTCGTCGTCGACGACCACGTACTCGATATCTTGTCCCGGGTGGATTGCCAGATCTTGGTCGCGAGCCCGTTTCAAGGCGGCCACGTTCTGAGTATTCTGTGAGTAGCTTTCCAGGGGCTTGGAGACACGGTTCCGCTCGACGAGCCGCTCTACTGCTACGTTGCCCGCCTGTAGTTCGCCGATTGCTCGTTCGAGACGTCCGAGTACTGCGTCCGGTGACCGCGTGGCATTGAGCCGGTCGAGACAATCCCGCTGGACATCCTCAATGAACGGCGGGGTTGAGCGTTGCCGGGCTTCGATACCTCTGATCTTGAAGTCGTCGTCGCCGTCGACCTTCCCGAAGTACTTCGTCAGCGCGCCGGCGTCGCTCTCGCGCTGCGGCACGAACGCCACCCAGTCGTAGTGGGCTTCGTGTTCGAGCCGAATCTGGACACGTTCCGTGATCTCCGTCGCGAGCGTCTCGAGGTCCTCGCGGTCATCGTCGTCGACGTCGGGGTCCGGCGTCACCCAGATGGAGTCGACGATGCCGTGGACGACGCGCCAGCCGCCAGCTTCCAGTCGCTGTTTCGCCGTCAGCAGAATCTCGCGAGCAAACGCGTTGATCGCCTCGTGGCACTCGATCCGGCCGAATTTCGCATTACTGAACCCTTGATACCCGAAGCAGGCGACGAGAATCCACTTCAGCGCTCCCGACCGCCCCTCGAGCTCCGCCAGTCGGTCCTCGTCGGGATCGTCCCGTTCCTTCTCGCGACGGATGGCCGCCTTGATCTCGTCGCGAGCGTCGATGATCGGCTGCAGCACGTCGACGAGGTAGCCCCGGTCGTCACAGATCGAGTACCCGAGGCCGGGGACGTCGTCGCGGTCGCTGTGGCAGTCACACCGGATAACGTCCGGCGAGACGTTCCGGGTACAGATGATGTTCGGATACAACGAGGAGAAGTCGAGTTCGTGGACGTTCTCGTGGAGGTCGACCTCGGGCGCGAAAATGAAGCCGCCGCGGTCGGCGTCGTGGAGCGTTCCCATCGGCTTGTAGAACTCGTGACGCCAGGAGTTCCACGGGACGAGGACGCCGCGGTCGTGGGCCTCGCAGATTTGGATCGCCGTGAGCACGTTCCCGATCGACGCCCACGCGAGTTCCTGGACGGGCTTTTTCGAGCGCGACACGAGGTCGAGAACGCCGTCGAGGTTCGTCTCCCCGTAGAAGAACGTGTTCGACTCGTCGATGATCGCCCGCCCGGGGACGTTGTACCGCGCTGGCGAATGCCCGACCTGCCCGTAGCTCGTGTACGTCGATTCGCCGGCGAGTTGCTGGTAGTCGACCTCGGGCCACCGACTCAGCGAGAAGTCGTCCACGCCGGCGTCTGTCGCCATCTCGTACAGCGTCGGAATAATCCCGCCCGTCGAGCAGACCAGGATATCCGGGTCGTGGTTTTCGAGCGCTGCTTGCACGGCACTCAGGAGCTCTATCGGTGAGCCAGTAACTGTGTCACCGGCCACCGTTAACTCCCCATAGACGTCGTTGCTCGTTTCGGTCACCGGAACGCTGAGTTGGAGCGGCGACAGTTCCGTCGCCGGCGTTGGGCTGATATCGTTTTCCAGACAGTAGCGGAACTCTCGCGAGAAGTCGACGTTAAAACAGGCGAGGTCCCCGACTGGATACGACGATAGCTGCCGTGCTTGACGTGCGAGCGACGTGACACGGTCGATGTGGCCGACGTCGACGGCGAGAACGGGTTCGTCGTCGCGACGAAAGCCGGGTCGTTGGGTGACGACTTCGGTCCTCACGACATCCGGGTGCCGCTCGTACTGTGTCCGAAGTTCCGCAAGGTCTAGGTCGTCCTCAGGAGACCGTGTCGCTACGTAGAATCGCGGCGTGTAGTCGTTGTGCTCGGTCCGTAGGGCGCCATCAGCCGTGGCTTCCCACTCTAATACACGACCATCGTCCAAGAAATCGATTGTAAACGGCATCGTTGGGGTTAGTTGACTACCGGATCCAGTGATTTCATCGAGAAGTCTGATTTCGAACAGTACCGCTCTGCCAGTTCCATCAGCGCTCGAGTCCGGCGAATATCCGCAACATTGTGCAAAACCAGTGGTTCGAAATTTCCGTTTTCCCAGGCGGTGACCGCTGCTGCACTGTCGGTGAACGGATCCACGTCGCCGAGACCAGCCCCGATGAGTTCCTCGTAGACGCCGTCCAGCGTATCCGCTGTCGTGTTGAACCGTGATTCGAAGACATCCAGTACTTCGACGTACGGAAGGTCGGCGAATGGCCACCCGAGATTGTGGGCGGTCAGCCGCGTTCGGAGGAAGGGCAGGTCGAAGCCACCGTTCCAGGTGTCGCCGTTGTACGCGACTAGTTTGACCTCCTGATCGGCGAGCGTTGAGCCGACAAATTCCGTCATCGCTTCGAGAAGCGCCGCCTCGCTATCGTGAAGTGAGAGTGTTATCGGCGTCTCCAGTTCCTCATTGAGGCGCTGTTCGAGCTTGGGCGGGGACGTCCGTCCGCCGGTATTGAGAAACACGCGAGAGCTAATTGCTGCATCGAATCCGACGACAGTCAGCTGGTCTGTCGTTGCGAACCCCGTCGTCTCGATGTCGAACGCGACAGTCTTGAGGTCCGTCATCGGTCGGTTTCCTCGCGCTGCTGTCGGTCTCGCTGCGTTTCCAGGGTCGCTTCCAGCTCCTCGATTCGCTCCTCGTGGGTATCGAGTCTGGCCTCCTGTTCGAGATCGATGCTAAACAGTGCAGGTACGAGCGGATTCTGGTGGTTCAACAGGCCACTCGCGTCGGCATGCTCGCGAGCGTACTCGAACAGCTGGTCGAAGTGCGGTTGGTCGCGACGGCGGAGTGCCCGCCGAAAATCGGCCCAGCGCTCTTCAATGGCTCGCAGGGCATCACGATACGTTGGATTCGTGCGCCCCATTGCTATTGCCCCCCGGCGCCGGCAGCGGTCCACGCGTCAAGCAGGGGATTGCCCGCGACTGTGACAGTCTCTCCCTCCGTTGTGACGGCCGTACCGACGCCGTCGGAGGTCGTTTGGGGTGAGGTGGTCGTCGGTTCCACCTCGACTTGCGTTGCGCGGGCTTCGATTACCTGCCGCCAATACGCGAACGTCGTCTGATAGTACGCGCCGTCGTCGACAGGGTAGACGAGCGTTTCGAAGTCATCGCCCACGAATCGTGGTCCCATCCGAGTTTGCTTGCACTTCAGATGATGGTCGGCGGCCGTCGCGACCGGCGCCGTGAATTCGTCGCACTCGCACCGAGTGACGAGGACGGGAATATCGTAGCCATCGGCGTATGTCGCTAACCGAGCGAGTGTCCGTGCCTGGAGGGTCTGGGCGTGCTGGTCGCTGAGGGTATCGTCGGCGCGATACTGGGCGTCGACCGCTGGTGCAACGATGAGCGAGGGCGTATGCGGCGACGAGTCGTCTTCCTGCCTGGATGGCTGATGGCTACTTGACTGGGTTGGTTCGGTCGATTGCTGGATGAACTGGTTCACAGCTGTTGAGAGCTCGTCGACGGCGCCGTAGTGCTGGTAGGCTGTGAAGCCACGGGCGACGTGGATGCGGTCTAGCAGCCGCTGACTCGGGGCTATCTGTGCGAGCTTGGTCGTGGTCGCATGCCCGTTGGCGTCAACCCAGAAGGCGGGGCCATCGTGCATGAGGAGATGATCGAGGACGAGCGACTGCAAAATCGGAACACCCCGACTGCCGTCGACGTCCAGCAACGTGATACCGTCGTCAAGAGACGGAAGCAAGATGTCGTCCGTTGCTGGGTTGGCCTGGTCAGCAATAGACTGATTGCGATCAGCGCCACGGGTAGGCTGATCGACCGCCAATCGATTCGATGGTGAGTGGTCTGGCATACTCAACTAAATGTTCACAGTTCCGATAAGGCACGGCGTGTCACTTCCACGTTTCAGGGAATCCTTTGTATCAGTCTGTACCTCCCTGTCATGTCCGGGTTTTCGATTCTTCAGCCCGTTTCCGCGAATCTCTCCGGAATGGTCTGGCAGGCTGTTAACCAACAAACACAGCCGAAGCAGTCCGCCTGTTGGTTAATAACACGGGCTTCTGAGTACTCTGATAAAACAACATTCAGACTACTGATATTGTCACCAGTTATCGTGCAAGACTTAGAGGGTGCATCTCTCACAGACTCCTCGTTTATTCCGTCTTACTGACGTCGAAATAAGTGCTCAGTAACCGTGCTTACCGTTCACGATACCATTCGAACACGTGTATACTGATTCCGAGAGCGAGGCCGCCAAACGTCAGCATCCCAGCCACCGTTGAGGTGAAGCTACTACCGACGGAGAGTTGCCACCCAATGACGATAGCGGTCAGAAATAGGCTCAAAGCCCAATCAGTTGATTTGAGAGACGTGTATGATTCCATCGTTCCTAATTGCGTAGTTGATGTTATGCCGTCAAGTCCGTTAGGTTCATTGTCTGTACGTGGCGATACGCTCTGACCGTATTGAGTGACGAACCGATGACCGATACGCGCCCTGTATTCAGCAACGCCGTTTCAACTTACTCAGAGCCTGTCAGTAACGGTTTGACCGATACAGAGGGTGTAGTCAGCATGACTCTATCGTCAATAAGATAGGTGGTTTCCACCTATTTCCCACCCAGCACATTGGTTGTGTTATATTCGATAGAAATTTGATACGCTAGCTTTCTTTCACCTTCATTTGCAAACTCGTCACCCATAGCTTCTGGCGGATTATTAAGAGTTTTTATCCGTTCGATATCTATTATATTATATTCATCTTTACGATGAGTGGTAAGAACGTCAAAACCCTTGAAATCAATCGGTCGCTGGAAAGTAAACGGATTCCTCGCTCGCCTTTGTATTTCCTGAAATAGCCCATCTTCACCAGAGCTAGTCTTTCCTACATAATAGTACGGATCTTCGTGGTCTTCACGCTCAAATTCCAGCACGTAAAGATAATGTTCGTATCCTGCCTCAAAACCAGGATATTTTTTCAACTGCTCTCTCAATGCAGCCTTCGAACGAACCCAATCGGGCAGCCTCTCGCCCATACTTTATCTGTGAGGTCAATCAAAATATATATGTGGGTAGTTGTCTCATGACAAGAAATATATCAGAGGTTGAAAATAATGCACAGAAAATCAATCAACTATATAGTCTTAGAGAAATGGCAACAATGTATCACGATGTCATATCTACGATTTTTGGAAAGGATGTCCGATCTCCGGATATCGATGGTGCGATCAGATCACAAACAAAAGACTTTCTAGCGGAATCAATAGCTTTAGTTCGAAATGAGGATGCTGAGAAAATTTCAATATACCTTCAAAAAAGCAAAGATGAACTTCGAGAAGAGTTGCATTCTGCACTAAGAGAGTATGGTATTGAACAACCGGAAGTGACTACCAATATCGGACCTACAGTCCCTCATCTTTTGGCAATTGCTTATTATGAATATGATTCAGTAAATTCGCCTGTATGACTGAGAGATATGCGCTGTGTATTCATCACGAAGCGTTCTGTTAGTCTGCATAGAGGACTGCTTCACTGAATTCGGCAAGAGCCACGACAGAATATCCCATCGAATCGTTGTTCAACCCTCACTTCGTCGGTGAACTAATCGACTCGGTGGCTAACGAATACTGTCGATCACGGCTCGTACCTTCGGCTACCAGCAGGTTGTACTGAACCATCTTCGACAAATAGGTTCGGACAGTCCGTTTCGTTCGGGGGTCATCGACGGCATCGCCGTAGCGGTCGTGAATCTTGCTGGGCCCTATTGGTCCGTGTTCGCGTACGATATCGTAGACGGCTTGCTGGTGGGGTGTGAGTGAATCGAGACTCGTCTGTCTGATTTCTGCGCGAGCATCGTCCGCTGCGTCTCGCAACATCTCATCGGTAATGGTCTCGCGGTCTTCTCTGTCGGCTGTACTGGCTGCGATACGGAGAATCCCTATCGCGAGGCGGGCGTCGCCGGCGGCGGCGTCGGCGATGTGGTACAGCTGGTTGTCGGTGATAACATCCTTGTCGAGGCCCCATCTCGCGCGGGCGCTCAGGATGTCGTAGAGCTGCTCGTTGTGGTATTTGTCCATCCGGACGTGTTCGCTGGAGCGGAGTCGGCTTACGAGCCGGTCGTCGACGCGGCTGAACAGTTCCTCTTCCTTGTTAGCAATACAGACCAGCGCGAACTGCTCCAAACTGTGTAGGTCGTAGAGGATGCCCGGGTCTTCCAGTTGATCGACTTCGTCGAGAATGATTACCGTTCGCGGTCCGTCGTACTGTTGGAGTCTGTCGACGAGTTCGTCGTGGGGGGTGGACTGTCGGTGGATATCGATCGTCTGGTCAAGCTCGTCGAGAATCTGGTAGAGCGTTCGGAAGCGAGTGTAGTTGCGCCAGCAGTTGACGTAGGTTGTTTCGACATCCAGCACCTCCTCGCGGAGCCGTTCGGTGACGAACTTCGAGATGCACGTCTTTCCGGCGCCACTGGGGCCGGTGACGATGGCAGTGTCGGCGGGTTCGCCGCTCGTGATGGGTTCCAGAACGCTAGAGAGGTGGTTCACTTCGGCGTCGCGATGCTCTATTTCCTTCGGAATGAACCCCGCCCGAAGTACACGAGCATCGCGAATCATTTGATATCATCAGACCTGTTTTCCGTCGAAGCGTAAAAGGATAGCTGGGCCGTTTCCGGAAAGCGCTCAATTTACTGTTCCTCGCACCCGTTTCCCGGCCGTAGTCTATCGATATTTCCTTCGTGAACAGCGACGTTTCCGGAAACTTCCGGAATTGGTCCCATTCCCGGATAACCGATTACGTTTGCGAGCCTGTGCTGGGATTTCCAAAGTCACTCGGTTTTTCGAAGTCGATCGTTGACTTCGTAGAGCCACCCACGGTCAAGCAAGCGGTCGATGGCATACACAGCATCGGCCTCCTCTTCGATATTCCCGTCTTCTGCAAGAAGGATCTCCTCGGCGTCGGTGCGGGAGAGTTCGTCAATCCCAGACGCGTACTCGGCTTCGAGCGTTTCATACGCTTCCCTGATCCACGTGGGGAGGTCGGGTTCGTCTATATGTCTCATCCTCGGCAACCTGTTTCCCTATCGTCTAGAGGTGATAGGTGGCTATTTCTTCGGCTTGGCAAGTCGGACAGTGATTGCGCTTCGTCTGGAGCGTCCGCCCGCAGTGGCGACACTCGTACCATGAGTCAGGACCAGTCTCGGAGAGGACTGCTCGCAGACGCCCAAGCATGTGTTGCCCTATGAGACCGATTCAGAAATAGCTGGGCTCCAACTGTGTCTGACAAAGTCTGCATACCTCGTTAAGCAAACCATAGAATCAAGTGTACCCACTGGGGAACACTTACAGAAGTTTCTAATGGAGATTCCGACTGAACTACGCACTCTTTTCTCAGCTGAGATTGACCAGCACGAGGGTAGCTTTGTTATCGAGATCCCACAGCAAGAGGTTGATATTGGCGCTATCCAACGCAACGAAACCTATCGGGTAGCGATACTCCCCAGAATGGGCAGTGAAGAGAGTACTGACCATAGCGATGTCGTTTCAGGTGGGAGCCTTGACAATCCGGGCCCGCCTGTTGAAGAGGGTGAACGGCGAACAGTGGAAATAGAACATCTTGGCGACCAAGGTGACGGTATCACGCGCGTCGAGCGTGGATTCGTTGTCATTGTGAGTGCTGCCTCTCCGGGCGAAGAAGTCACCGTCGAAATCACACATGTTCAAGAGAATGTAGCGTTCGCCGACGTAGTGGACCGTCCGGACCAATCCGAGTAATCGGTATCGGGAATCCAGGTTTTGTGAAATACTCTAATCAAAAGCGTTGACGACTCTTTGGGCTGATTCTAATCCCGGCAATAATATCTGCCAAGTTGTCTTACTGCGCTTCTTCGACCAGTGTTTCGAGTTCTGTTAGCCGCGGCATTTCTGTGATGCCGCTGAACAAGACGAGTACTGACAACTTGGACTGATCTGGTGTCGGCATATCACCACTCCGTATCTCAGGTGACTGCAGTTCGTCTGCGAGCCACCGCTGGCCATCGGTAACCGCATCTCGGAGTAACCACGCGGGTGGCCCGGCAAACACGGTCAGGGCACTATCGGCCGAGTCCAGCGTACATTCGGCCGTCAGTTTATCACGCACCGCACGGCGAAGTGTTGTCTCGACGGCATCGTATGCTTCAATTTCATCAATATCGTCAGATTCATCGGCGAAAAACCGGCTTCGGAGTCGGTCGATGACGTTGCTTTCACCGGTGCCTTCGTCGGTTCCCAGTTCCTGACTGGCGTAGCCAAGCGTTGCGAAACGCGAGTCCGAGAGGGTATTAATTATTTCGCTGGCGTCGACGACACTCTGGCCGACAGACTTGGACTCTGTCGCCTCACCTGCCGCAAAGAGTGTCCCGAGTCGAGTCACAAGCGTCCCATTCAGCGATTCGGCAGCTTCATCAACAGTCTGCCCGCTGGTGAGCCAGGCTTCATTATCGAACAAAATTTGTCCATCGACAGTTGCTTCGAGCGTCTTAAGTGCTCGCATCGCGTCCACAGCTTCTTTTTCATCCCACCCGGCAGGCAAGACTGACACACAGTAGATTGGAATCGTGTAGATCTCCGCGAGTGCGTCAGCAATTTGGGCTGTGGCCCCACCACCTGTCCCGCCCGCCAGCCCAGTGACGAGGATAATTGCGTCGATATCGCTGGTTACCAGTGGGTCTATCGCCCGGCGAACTTCGCGCCGTTCGTCTTCGATAGCGGCGATAGCGCTCGTGCGATCGCGGTCGGTCCCATCCCCATCTGTTTCGAGGAGTCCGAAGCTATGGCGCTGGTCACCCGGGAGAGTGTTGAGTCGATTGAGCGCTTGGGTGTCCGTGTCGACTGCACAGGCCGTGCCGAGATACGCCGTCTCGCGACGTTCATAGTCTCGCCACAGCCGATCGACAATCCGGCCCCCAGCACCACCGATTCCAATTGCCGCAACTCGCATACTCTACATCGGGTGCCGACTGATATTAATAATCCGACATCAGTTCACTTACACGCGTTCAGTCGGTATTACGGCGATAATCACGACCAACTTCCTGGAGAGAGCTGATACCGGGAATCATCGTGAGACCGGAAATCGAACAGGAAGATATGGAGTCAACAAACCGTTCTCACAGCGGTGAGTTCAGGACTGGTTGGACGAACCAACTGCTCAGTATATCTACTTACTGACAGCGTGTCATAGAACCGTTCTCAAGTCTCGATACGGTCAACTGTGAATGCTCAGTACAGATGCGAATGGACTACTTTAGATCTTTCCAAATTTCGATGACTCAGAGGGGGGCGTGCTGAAAACACAGCGCGTATGTGGAGCGGGGGTCGGAAGCAAAGTCCACACAAACCACACTACCGGTGGGACAGCCGCTCACCCCATCGACGGAACGGCCAGTCTCACCACCGAGCCACCGTTTCAGCGACCCACTGATTGCAACGGGGCCACCCAAATCGCTTTGTAGCCTCTGAGTGAGCAGTCGGTGTGGTCGATAACGAGCCTGGCGAACGTCGCACTGACGCCACGAATCCGGATCGAACAGTCGAGGAGATCGACAGCTTCAGTGATCATCCGGTGTTGTTTGGCCTCATCACCGGTGGCTACGTGCTCGGGCTCGTCGGCGGCCTCATCGCTGCGTGGGCCGTTCCGTACCTGCTCGGCTACCAACTCGACTGGACGCGACAAGCGACCGGGGTGTTCGCCGCCGACGGAGCGGTAGTTCGGAGTCTCTTCCGGGTTGCGTTTACCTCGTTTCCGATCGTGTTTGCGGTGTGTACCGTTGCAGTTGACCTCATCGCTCTCCGGTCGCTGACCGACCGCTCGATACCGAACAGCCGCGGACTGGCCGCTTGGACGCTTCTCGCGGTGTTCGGACTCGGGACCATGCTATCGGTTATAAACCCGATTTTGCCGCCCTATGGGCTCGTGCAACTGCTCTCAGCCCCTGTCTTCGGGTTTGTTGCGGTTGTCATAGTCACCATCGCCGGTGCCGTTGCTGGCGTGGCAGGACGCTCGATACCGGTGGATCTCGCTCGTGGGCGGATGTCGTTCGTTGCTGCTGGTAAGCGAGCAGTAGCCGAGTTCCGAGCTAGACCGATCGCGGTACTGGGATCGAGTCGGCCCATCGTTGTCGGATGGGGAGTCGGAAGTGGGCTGCTATTCGTCGGCATTGGGTTCCTCGGCCTTGCGCTCGGAATCCCATTCATCGGAATTCTGTTGTTGCCAGTCGTCCCCGTGATATTGGGGATCGCTGCTATCGCCTTCGCTGGCGGTCACCTTCGCTATCGACTCATTACCGTCTCGAACGCCGGCCACGGATGAGGGTCGTGATGGCTGCTGCCGACGTCACGTTCTGTCTCTCACACAGCGCTACTGACATACTGTGGTGATTTTGGCGTCTAGCACTACTACGTGAGTCTCCTGTACTGAATAATTGAGTGTCTCACTTTTTGCTGAAAGCCCGATGACCGATATGCGCCCTGTATGCAGCACGGTCGTAGAAACCTCACCAGTCCCTGTCAGAAGTGTCGTGCGAGATACAGAGCGTGAGTCGGCCACGAGTGAACCAGTTGCCCCGAGTGATAGGGACAGCGAACTGCCGTGTCATATCGAGTCCGAAGCTACCCAGGTCCTGTCAGAATCCGCATGCTGAATACAGGGCGTGATTCGCGCACTCCAACGAACCCAGGACGGGAGAGTAGGCCAGTCTCAATTGGTATCAAACAGCGCCAGACAAAGCCGTCCTGACCGTCAGAATAGGCTGGATTTTATTCCTAACCTTGAGTATTGTATCTTCTCTCAATATCCACCTTCCGACTCTCCTATGGTTTTAATCCGTATGATTGACGATTTCTTATTATGGAATATCAAGAGGGATGGGAAGATCTATTCCCCAAACGATACGGTCACTTTCTAACACTTCATCACAACGATCTAGAAAAAGCCTCATTTGAGGATTATCCTCCATTTGACAAAACTCCTGATCAGACTAGAAGTACGCCGTTCCAAGCAGGTCCTGGCGTCGGTTTTCTAAATTTAGGTGAAGGTCTGGAACTCCCTTTAGAAGCACAGCGGGTACTCCCACGTTATCTTTTATCAATGACTTTGATGACTGATTGGAATGTCGTTGACTCTGGACATTACGAATATTGGAGAGTGACTGGTGCAGCCGCCAGCCTCTATTCGGACTTAATGGATTCTCGACGGGAATCCTTAGAACTCCATGGAGATAACGCCGAATGTTCTGAAAGCCAGATAGCAAAATCATTCGGTTGGTGTATGAAGCAACTAGTATATACATCCGATCTACAAGACTTGATGGTATTGATTCAGATTGGTTTACTAGGGGAGAGACAGAGAGGAAACCCGCCTCTTGATATCGATCGTACTATTCACAAAATCATTACTCATTCTTTCCAAATTGCTAATAGATATGGTTTTCCAGTATTGGAGGCTCTCGCTGATCGAATTAATGACGGAAATCACCGGACATTCCAACCCAGAATCAAAAATTGGTTTCAAGACTCTCCTAATGCCAGTACTCGGAAGACACTTCTCGAATTCCATCGACTTGAAGATGTTAACCCGGAGTACGAGACTCCAAATCACGATCTCGAGGATTTGGAAGATCTTGAGGCTCCTTTGGGCGTGACCGAAGAGAGCCTCACAGAATTTCTAAGTCGGTTCGATGAATTGACAGAACCTGAAGAAATTGAGAATCCTGAAGGAGAATTAAATCCAAACAATGGGCTAGTTCGAGAATTAAAAGAACACCGCAATCCTTCTCAGCATGGGTATGGGGATTATCGAGGAGAGACAATTCACGGGGTCTACAGAGTACCGGCTGTTACAGTAATCACTCTCTCGTGCTTAGCGTTCTGGGATGCGATAACGGTTGATCAGTACCAAGAGCTTCGTGAACTCCTTGGATTGGAAGGAAAGCATTACCCGGATTTCCAGAAAGAGACTCGGCTTATGAAGTGGACGCCCGAGGACTTCTATCCTAAAGAGGTGCTGTCTGAATTAGATGAATATCATCCAGACGATTGAACGCTCCTTTGTGGGTTAGTCTTCTTCACTACGCCAAATTACTATACCGACTAAACAAATTGCCATTACTACCGCAAAGATGTAGACAGAAGCATTTATAATGAGGTCAACTATGAATCAAGTAATATTAGAGAGTGTATTTTGAATATTGGCTGGTAGACAATATCCGGATACGTGTGACTGATATGCGCTGTGTATGCAGCAGTGCCTTCTCGAACTACACAGAGTGTGTCAGTACCGTCGTGACCGATACAGAGGATAGATACAGTATATCTCCGTCGTTTCTTCTAGCCTATTTCTGCGGAATTACCCGAACAGTAGATTTGCGTATCTATGGCCTCCGTGGACGCTGATAGAGACCGACCAATAGCTGCTACTCAGTAGTGAGAGCAGGATATGCCACTTCCCAGAGATGATCGTCAGGGTCAGCAAAATACCCTGAATATCCGCCCCAAAAGGTGTCCTGGGCCGGTTTAACAATACGACCACCTGCTGCTTCGGCTTCCGCAAGCACTGTATCCACTTCCGCTTCACTTGACACGTTGTGTGCTAATGTCACTCCGGAAAATCCGCTTCCGTCGTCGGGGACGTTGGCATCTTCGGCGAGTTTCTCCCTGGGATAGACCGAAAGCCACGTTCCCTCAAGTGTGAAAAAGGCGACGTCACTGTTGGCGTCACGGTCTTGCATTGGGAAGTTGAGTCCGTCTCGATAGAACGTAATGGACTCGTCGATGTCTTCAACGCCAATCGTAACGAGCGTGATTTTCGGATCCATAGCTGTAGAACTCAGCATCAACTGTTAATTGTGTCCTCTATACTGACCGATTCGAGTCGGTGGAATTGTGTTCCGAACCGATGGCCGATATGCGCTGTGTATTCAGCAAGACTGTTGAAACCTATCACTTATTGAGGGTTTCAACAAGGCCAGTTTACTGTATCACTCTCGGACAGTTGGTTTGACGATGATTGGATCCTCGGCTTTTGTCGTCACCGACGGCTTGAGAGTTAGTTCCCTGTTCGACAGCAACTCGAATCGGTACCGCTGTGCTATCGTTGCTACGACAAGCGTCGCCTCCAACATCGCAAAACGCTCACCGACACACCGGCGCGGACCGCCACCGAAGGGGAAATGAGCGAACTGGGGGAGCTCTGCCTCGAAAGCGGATGACCACCTGTCTGGAACGAAGGCCTTTGGGTCCTCGAAGAAGCGCGGATCGCGGTGGACCACAATCTGATTCATTGCGACAGTCGATCCTGCGGGGATGGTGTACCCCCCTATCTCGTCATCCTCGATTGGTTCCCGGAGGATACCGAACACGGGTGGATAGAGCCGCAGCGACTCTTTGAGCACCTTTCGGGTATACGACAGCTTCGGAACGTCACTCAACGTCGGTCGGTCCTCGCCGAGCACCTCGTCCACCTCCGCGTACAGAGTCTCAAACACTGTCGGATGAGTGGCGAGAAGGTACCACGTGAAGGTAAGGGCGACTGCTGTCGTTTCATGGCCAGCGAACAGTAGCGTCATTGCCTCATCGCGGAGCTGTGACGTGTCCAGCTCTTGATTGCTGTCCGACCCGGCTCGGAGTAATGCGGACACGACGTCGTCGCTTGGGTCGGTCCGCCGTTGGGCAATGATCTCGTAGATGAACTCGTCTAACCGGTCGAGAGCTCGTTGGTACCGGCGATTCCGAGGGGTAGGGACCCAGGGTGGAAACGAGACGGGTCTGGCGGTTCGCTTCCGGAACTCGTCGGTGACTGCTTGGAAGTCCTGCCGAATCTGTGGCGCATCGGTCCGAATATCGATGTCGAACAGCGCGGCAGCCACAATCTCAAGCGTGAGTTCTGTCATGTCGGCCCCGATGTCCCGTGGCTCGCCCGGCGTCCAGGTCTCCAGGAGTCGGTCCGTCACCCTCGTCATCATCTCCGCGTAGCCAGCGATACGGTCGGGGTCGAACGCTGGCTCGACGAGGTGGCGCTGTCGTCGCCAGTCATCCCCCTCGTTCAGCAGCAGTCCCTTGCCGAGGAATTCCCCAAACTGGCGTGTGAGAAAAGACCCCTTCGTGTAATTCGTGTTGTTGTCGATGAGCACGTGGCGGATCTGGTCTGGATGGTTCAGCTGATAGAACGGCTGCCCAAGCACCTCAATGGCGACTACATCACCATAATCACGGCGACAGGACTGGAGAAAGTCGAAGGTGTGACGACCAAAGTCGAGGGTGTTTCCCAGTAGTGGCAGTCCGCTGGGGCCGGGCGGTGGTTGCCGGGGCAATTCAGCGTTTTCCATAGGAGATAAAGACATTCAGATTACATAAATGGGTATGCGTACTTGATCAGTATAACCGTCGCGCGGGACTCATTTCCGACTGCCGAAACCTGTTCATTCATACCCGTACTCAAAGAGTATGAGTGTGTAGACCTCCACGTTTAAGATGGCAACTCGTTTACGTTAACATATGTCGAAACGGATGTCACCAAAAGGTCGTCCGCGTGGAGTGTGGTGAGAATGGCACCTGATAGGGACGAACAGGCCCAGACGAGACACTCTGAGACGGCAGGAATTGGGCGCTGGCAGCGTGCGAGTATCCTGAGCGAGATCGTCGGTGGAGCCCTTGTGGGGTTGTCAGGACTAGCACTGTTCTCCGTGCTGAATGAGCGGGAGTTCGAGATTCTCACGCCATTTGCCGTGACCGGCTTCTTCCTGCTCGTCTTCGGGCTGTGGGCCTATTACAAGCGTGAGCATAACTGGTTCGGCCGTCTTGCGAAACCGGCTTTCTGGGCTATGGCTGTCGGCACTGTCGTTACAGCTATCTCGCTTCCGATAGCCGAATATGGGCCCGGCGTCGCGTTTATCGGCTTTCTGCTCGGCCTACTGGTGGCGATGCTCGGTGCACTCGGATTCGGGGTTGCGATGATCCGGGCCGATGTCACCCCACGGAGCGCTGCCTGGCTCCTCATACTGGCTCTTCCAGTGGGGGTGCCGCTCACGATCGCGTTCACCACCTACGTGATGGGCGAAGGCGCTGATCCCTGGGGCGGACCCATGGCCTTCTACGGGTTTGCGTGGGTCCTCTTGGGCTCTCATCTTCGTAGAGGGAAATGAACACCGACACTCTCGGAGTTCTATACGGTAGACGGAGAGCCCAACTCCTGACCGACTCGCGCTCTGTATGCAGCAGCGTCTTTTCGATCTACCCTGGGTCTGTCAGTAACGGTGTGACCGATACAGAGCCTGTATGCAGCACGGAGACAACAACTGTTACACCGAATAATAGGTCTGAATTATTCATGAAGCCTGCGCATTGACCACCGAGTTGACTTCTCAAGCGGGTGTGGAGACTGTCCTCGGCCTCTCGATGGCTGGCGGTGCGGTCTCGGTCGTAATCGAGAACGTCACTCCCAAAGCGACTCGAACGTCCGATAGGAGAGCCATGACAGATCCCGGGCCGAGAGGTACTCAACGGCTTCCGGCCAGGAGAGACACTCTCGATAGGATGCGCAGTTGTCCAGCCAGGGATAATCCGAGCCGAGCATGAGCCGCTCGGGTCCGAACCACGCTAGGAGTTTCCGGACGAACATCCCGGCTGTCTCGTAGGGCCAATCGTCTCCCGACGCCCTCGGAACCGAGCTTACTTTCACGTAGACGTTCTCGTGCTCTGCCAGCGTCTCGATATCGGCCCAGGGCGCTTCGTCAGACTCCATTCCCTCGTCAGGCCAGCCCATATGTTCGAGGACGAACGTGACATGGGGATTGGCCGCTGCGAGCGTGGCGAGCATTGAGTACTGTCCGGGTTTCGCAAGGACAAACACGGCTGCATCCTGCGTGGCGATCTCGTCGTACAGCGGGTCAAGCGCATCGTCGGCGATCCAGTCCGTCTGTCGATCCATCTGACCGGGCGTCTCCCCGTACTCAAAGGCAGCATGGAACCGAATACCGAGCATCCGTTCGTGACCGGTCACGCGGCGAACAGCCTGTCGGAGGTCGGGTTCGTCTTGGAAGTATTCCATAACGCCGACGCCCCACAGACGCTCAGGATGGGCTTCGATCGCCCGGAGTGTGTACTCGTTGGCTCGTTCGTCGCGGCCGTAGATCGTCGTCGGCTGCAACACTCCTTCGTCGACTTCAGCCGCATCCATATCGGCAACAAGGTCAGTGTGGGAATACGGGCCAGACCACTCTGGCGGGAGGTTGGCACCGTACCAAGGCAAGTCGGCGGTATCGGGCCCCCAAACGTGAGTATGTGTATCAACCAGTCGCATACGACCGCAGTGAGCGGTCAGCTTTGTATAGTTGTGGTAAGGTATCATTGCACGGTTAGAAGGAGTCTGCAAGATACAACGCGTGTATCTTGCAGCATTTTCCAGAGTTGCCGGCCAACTTTCAGTATTGGTATGACCGATACAGAGGGTGGCTTCAGCACGGTCGGCGACAATTCGGCCTGGTCGGTCAGCACGAATTCCCGGATCAACAGGACCACATAACGCGACGCGACCGCGTAGACCCACGGACCGGCGTTCCCGGTGACTATCCTGATAGCCCCAGAGCCACTCGTCGGGGAAGTTCGTCGGCGTGGTTGACCATCAGCTCGGGGAGCGGCCGGATCTCCTCGAACCGGGGCCCCTTCAGGATCACCGCCACTACTGTCTGCCGTATCCACTCGACAGGTCGAGTGCGGATTAATCCTCGTGTGAGGACGTATGCCCCTTTATCTCGTGGATGTACGAATAGACTGTTCCGAGAGCTCTGAGTAGTGGTCCATCGCGGAAGACGGGTTCGACCCGTCCGTCTCGAATGGCTGCCGCGACTGTCTCCGGCGTCAGTCGGTCCACGTCGATGCGCGTCGAGATACGGCCAGCCTCGAACGGGAGGTGTGCATCGCTTCCGCCGACCATCGGAAGGTCTCGTTCCCGAGCGATCGTTTCGATCCGACGACGATACTCGGGGTGTTTCCCGTTGACTTCGATCGCGTCGAAATCTGCGTCACACGTCCGGAGGGTGCTGTTGCGAAACGGATGGGCAATGATCGCGGCACAATCGTGGGCGTGTGCTAGCTCTACAGCAGCCTGTGGGGAGAGTTTCCCCCGCTCGGTTCTGGTGGGTGGATCCGGTCCGACAACGAGCAGATGGCCCCGTGTCGTCGATATCTCGATCCCGGGGAGGCAGGCATCACTGACGATCGTATCCGGACGGTAGAAGTCGTGGTTGGTGACAGCGATACCATCGAGTCCCCGGAACGCTGCCATTCGGAGCGTCGCCAGCACCCCGTACGGATCGTACCCCGCCGCGACCTCTGGCTTCCAGTGGAAGAACCGACTGTGGGTGTGGAGGTCGCAGTCGAACATAGCCTTTCTACGGGCAGCGATAGTTAAATCCCCGGACATCACCCACCCGTACAGTTTTCAGTAGCGATGTAGAGTATGTAGCAATGGGTCCGACCCGGGTCGTCGTCAGGAATCCCAACAGCGGCGATGGCAAACGAACAAAGCGTGCGAAAACGATCGCGACCAACCGGGGCTGGGACGTACTCGACAGTCAGGGCGGTGAGCATACCATCGAACTGGCGGCCCAGGCCGCACGACGGGCCGACACGGTCGTCGCCTGTGGCGGTGACGGGACGCTCAACAAGACGGTCCAGGGTGTCCAGAACGCCGGCCTGCTCGACGACGTGTCGCTGGGCGTCCTCCCGGCAGGGACTGGCAACGACTTCGCCGACAACGTCGGTATCCGGGGGATCGACCACGCCTTCGAGGTCATCGAATCCGGCGAGTGCCGACGGCTCGATCTCGGTACGGCCAACGAGAGGCCGTTCCTGAACTCCTGTGTCGGGGGCCTGACCGCCGAGTCGAGTGCGAAGACGTCCCGCCCGCTCAAGCGACGACTGGGCGTCCTCGCGTATGTCCTGACGACGCTGTCTATGGCGCGCGAATTCGAACCGCTCTCCCTGTGGGTGTCCGTGGGTCCGGATCGTGACCCGGCGTGGGTTGGCGAGGCACTGATGTTACTCGTCGGGAACGGTCGACGGTTCCCCGGCGAACAGATGCGACAGGCCAACATGGAGGACGGGATGGTCAACGCCGTCATCATCGAGGACGCGCCAGCCATCGACTATCTCTCGAAAGGCGCAGCCGACAGACTCCTCCGTCGGCGAGCCAGCCACCTCACACGGCTCAAGGCCTCTCACCTCCACGTCACGCACGATGGCGACCCCGTTCAGTTCAGCCTCGACGGTGAGATGATCGAAACGAACGAACTGACGATCGACAGTATTCCGAGCGCGATGCAGTTCTTCGTCGGCGACGACTACGATCCTGATCCGGAAGAATGGGGCAAACCCGTCCAGCAGTGACCTCGTTTCGAACGTGAATTCCACAAGCCGTTCCGTGTTATCGCCTTCGGCCATCTAGCCCTGGCTCTCGGACCGTGAGGCAACAAACGGAGTCTCGGTCGACGATACCCAGCAACAGGGGTCTGCCCAGATTCGAGGGTGCCCTACTCGCCTGTCAGAGCGTGTCATCGATTCGCTCGGTCGTCGTCTCGTTCACGAAGTATGTTGCTTCGTATGGGCGACCGTCGGCGATCCCTGTCGGTTCGCCGGACCCGTCATCGCCGAAGGTCCAGTAGAACCCCACACTTACCACGACCTCGTACCCGTCGTTCCGTTCACGCACCGAGACGACGCCTGCGCCGACTACGATTTCCTGTATCGTTTCCGTCTCTTCGTCGACGATTACGTTGTGACGGTACACCTCCTCGTATGCGGCGACGTACGGCCCAGCAGTCTGTTCGTCCAGCGTCGGTGGTCGATCCGGATACGCTTTCTTGCCGACCGACTCACCCGTCCCGAAACCACCGAGACACCCGCCGAGGCAGACGAGCACGGCGACCGTAAGAGCTGGGAGTGTGCGCGAGGCCATTCTCACTCCAGTAGTATCGTGAATCCCCACAGTGCGGACGCTTCCGACTCTGCGTCGGGCGAGACAATCGAGACAGTGGTTTCGAAGCGGTACTCGCCGACCGGGAGGCACCCGTCCACGTCGGGCGTCGCGTAGAGGTCGACGAGGCGACTCCGTGAACTGCCAGCCTCGATTTCGACCGTCTGGTATTCCTCGGAAACCGGGACCCCCTCTGTGAGCCGCCAGCAGTCTGGTTCTGCGGGGTACTCACGGTCGTTTTCACCTGGGAGGAGCACGAGTGAGCCGGAGTCGTCAGTGACGTACTCGAAGTGAACGGCTCGTCCTTCGCCAACTCGCACCGGGTCGTCGCTGGTATTAGTGAGGGTCGTCCGGAGCCGTGGTGGATACTCGGGCGTGGCCGCCTCTCGGACGATCTCCATCGCGGGTCGAACGGGGAGGTCTGGCTCGTCGTCGGTCGAGACGACGGTGACGCCAGGCCCGCCCGTTCCCGACGGCCGGGTACCGCCAGACTCGCCACTCAAACACCCGGAGTGGAGACCCACCAGCGCGAGTCCGACTCCACTGAGCCAATGACGTCGTGTCGGGGCCATAATCGCTATAGAACCGACAGGGTTGTAATATTGTCTATTAAAGTTAATTATCATTCCGATATAATAAGTGCTGGACGGTCCGGACGATTGCCCGCCAGAAGTCGATCGAACACACGAACCAGTCAGCGGTTGGTGTACCGCGTGTATCCGCGCTCTCAGTCGCGTTCGATCGCAGTGTGGATCTTGAGGACGTTCGAGGTTCCAGTCCCCGCCTCGTCGTTTCGAGGGCCAGAGAGAACGATGATCCGGTCACCCTGCGAGACGACATCGGTATCGAGTGCCGACCCGACAGCGATATAGATTACTTCGTCGGTACTGGTCGCTGTGGCGGTCGGTGGACCAGTAACGATGCCACCAGAGAGCGCGAGGCGACGACAGACGGACCGAGAGGGTGTCGCTGCGATAACCGGAATCGACGGACGGAACTTCGCCACTCGAACTGCTGTCTTCCCCGATGCAGTCGCGACGACGAGCGCGGCTGCATCGGTATCGTGTCCGAGAAGCCCCGCCGAGTGTGCGAGGGCGTCTGACTGTGACCCGGGAGCGGGGACGTGCTGTTTGCGGCTGTCGTCGTAATCAGTCGTCTCTTCGACGCGTCGGATGATCCGGTCCATCGTCTCGACGACGCGGACCGGATGGTCACCCACTGCCGTCTCACCAGATAGCATCACGGCGTCAGTCCCATCCAGGACAGCGTTGGCAACATCGGAGGCTTCTGCACGCGTCGGGCGGCGGGCCCGAATCATCGATTCGAGCATCTCCGTGGCGGTGATGACTGGCGTCCCTGTCTCCCGGCACAGTCGGATGATGTGTTTCTGGACGACTGGCACCGACTCCAGTGGAATCTCGACCCCTAGGTCACCCCGAGCGACCATGATTCCCGAGGCAGTATCGACGATGTCCGTCAGATTCCGAACTGCGACCCCGCGCTCGATTTTTGCGACGAGCGGAATCGTCGCACCACGGTCGGCTAACGCACGCTCGATCGTCCGGATAGAGTCTCCGTCCCGGACGAAACTCGCCGCGACGAAATCGACGCCGTTCTCTGCCGCGATTGTCAGTTCACGCTGGTCACGATCCGTGATCGTCGGTAGGCCGAGTTCGATGCCCGGGACGATCACACCTTTCCGGCCACGAAGCTCTGCGCTGTTCTTGACCCTGGCTGTCACAACGTCACCGTCGACAGCCGTGACTGTCGTCTCGATCCGCCCATCGTCGAGGAGTATCCTGTCACCGGGTTCGACGGCCGTAAGGTCGTGTGAGAGACCGATTCGCTGGGCTGTCGTCGTCGTCCCCTCGACGTACTCGACCGTCGACCCTGCCGCCAGTGTGACTGTCCCGTCCATGGCCGCAGTCCGGACTTTGGGACCGGCGATATCGTGGAGGATCGCTATCGGCCTGTCGAGCGACTGCTCGACAGTCCGGATCGTCTCGATCAAATTCCGTCGGTCCTCGGGCGAACCGTGACTCGAATTCAACCGGGCGACCGACATCCCCGCCTCGGCGAGTCGTCGAATTGATTCCCGTGTGTCAGACGCTGGCCCGATCGTACAGACGATCTTCGTATTTCTCATCGGTGTTCACGTCACTCCGGCTATCCCATCGCGGGGGGAATCGTCGCTGTTCATACAGAGACCACTCGGGGGATCAACAATAGGCTTGGTAACGGTCTAACCTCGGTGACACCTCTCGGAAGGTTGAGTGGGATAGCTTCGGGCCGATATGGTGTGCGTGGTAATTCGATATTACGTACAGATGTCAGCAACGTCAATAATCACCCCGAACTACAGCGGTAAGCCACGACTACACTTATCTACAGCCAGGATGAGAGGGACGGTAACGGAATGTCTCTCATCGACCCGGTTCGTCTGAAACTCCAGGTCAGAGGATGCTCCTCGAGCACGCGCCCAGCTTCAACCCCACGAGGGTTCGTCTGAAACCGGCTCTTGCCAACTGGCGATGGTGGGTGGATAGGGCTTCAACCCCACGAGGGTTCGTCTGAAACGAATGTTGAGGATGTCCGCCGGCGGCGTCTCTCCGCTTCAACCCCACGAGGGTTCGTCTGAAACCGTCAGTCGGGCGTCTCGCCGCTGCCCTGCACGTCGCTTCAACCCCACGAGGGTTCGTCTGAAACTTGCATAATTACCATTTCTCGACCAGGTCAGCGACCAGCTTCAACCCCACGAGGGTTCGTCTGAAACTAGCCGTTGCATACGTGTCTAAACTATACGATGTCCGAGCTTCAACCCCACGAGGGTTCGTCTGAAACTCCTGAATGTCGAGCGTGACCTGCGCGTTGTGGTCGCTTCAACCCCACGAGGGTTCGTCTGAAACCAACTTTGAGGGGTGGATATATTGCGATACCAAAGTGCTTCAACCCCACGAGGGTTCGTCTGAAACCAGCACTGAAAGACAGCTCCGACTGGAACCACGCGATGCTTCAACCCCACGAGGGTTCGTCTGAAACCGGTATCGCATCGCTGGTGAACGAGCATCTACGCGGCTTCAACCCCACGAGGGTTCGTCTGAAACAGGACCTCCACGTCGGTATCTTGGTCCGGCCGTGGGCTTCAACCCCACGAGGGTTCGTCTGAAACCTATCGCCACAAGTTGATGGACCTTCGCTTGTTTGCTTCAACCCCACGAGGGTTCGTCTGAAACGGGCGACGACCAAGAACTTACCCGCGGCTATCAAGGTGCTTCAACCCCACGAGGGTTCGTCTGAAACTGGTCGTTGATTCGCCGTTCAAAGTCGATGATAACCGGCTTCAACCCCACGAGGGTTCGTCTGAAACCTGGAGGACGAGGTCGACGCCGCCAGAGACGAAAAGCTTCAACCCCACGAGGGTTCGTCTGAAACCTGGAGGACGAGGTCGACGCCGCCAGAGACGAAAAGCTTCAACCCCACGAGGGTTCGTCTGAAACCACGCTGCAAGAGGCAGCAGCAGCGGCGAAAAGCGCTTCAACCCCACGAGGGTTCGTCTGAAACACACTTACGGCGGCGCGGCCATCGGATCGATAGCCGCTTCAACCCCACGAGGGTTCGTCTGAAACTCTCTCATCGTAACGGTGTTGAGCCCTGCGACTCGGTGGCTTCAACCCCACGAGGGTTCGTCTGAAACTTGGACCTCCCGGAACCCGAGGACGACGAGGTGGGCGCTTCAACCCCACGAGGGTTCGTCTGAAACGAGTTCTTCGCCGGCCGTGACCGTCTCGCTGACGGGCTTCAACCCCACGAGGGTTCGTCTGAAACTCGGCCGACCGTCCGCTCGACGGAGAGGCCCGCCGTCGGCTTCAACCCCACGAGGGTTCGTCTGAAACCTCGCCTTGGAGGCCCTTCGGGTTGCCGTAGGACAGGCTTCAACCCCACGAGGGTTCGTCTGAAACGGTATTCGTCCTTGCTCGCGCCGGGCTTCATGACGGGGCTTCAACCCCACGAGGGTTCGTCTGAAACGCGTCGGAATCGGGCCGCTCGCCACCGAATGGCAGCCGCTTCAACCCCACGAGGGTTCGTCTGAAACTCGCGTTGAGTCCTGCCATCCTACTGCGCCCCCTCGCTTCAACCCCACGAGGGTTCGTCTGAAACGACCTCGGGGATGTACTCGTCGGCGGCCGTGCCGCCGGCTTCAACCCCACGAGGGTTCGTCTGAAACGCGGCCTCTGCGGGAGCTGTAAACAAGCCGTGAGACAGCTTCAACCCCACGAGGGTTCGTCTGAAACCGGCGCGGGATAAGCGCTCGGCCTTGTCCGCGTCCGCTTCAACCCCACGAGGGTTCGTCTGAAACCATATCTCAGTGGACCTCGGCGTCGAGATGAGCGCCAAGCTTCAACCCCACGAGGGTTCGTCTGAAACCGGAGGTCGTACACGTCGGCGGTAATGTCTGGGTTGCTTCAACCCCACGAGGGTTCGTCTGAAACTCGAGCGCCAGATTCAGGACGTGGGTCGCCGCGTCGAGCTTCAACCCCACGAGGGTTCGTCTGAAACCGTTAGTGATGGACGCCACGGGAAAAACAGCAAGCGCTTCAACCCCACGAGGGTTCGTCTGAAACGTCCACTTCGATAGCCGTACTGACCTCGTTCTTGCCGCTTCAACCCCACGAGGGTTCGTCTGAAACGACATCGGCCCTGGAGACGACGTGGGTGTTCCCCCTGCTTCAACCCCACGAGGGTTCGTCTGAAACCGGCCTCGCCGGCGACCTCGAACACCGGCGGGCCCAGGCTTCAACCCCACGAGGGTTCGTCTGAAACGCCCACACTCTCGGTCGCTGGTCAGCCCGGTGATTGCTTCAACCCCACGAGGGTTCGTCTGAAACCGACCTTATCCTCGAAGCGGAACAGGAGTATCAAGAGCTTCAACCCCACGAGGGTTCGTCTGAAACGCCCAGTTTGCGATAAGGCCCTCGTCACAGACGACGCTTCAACCCCACGAGGGTTCGTCTGAAACGTTTCGCGTCGGGATGATGGGCCGGCGCTTCGGCAAGCTTCAACCCCACGAGGGTTCGTCTGAAACAAATATTTCTTGGTCATGCTCGACATTCATTGACGGCTTCAACCCCACGAGGGTTCGTCTGAAACTGTCAACAATCAGATGTGACGAGTCGGTGGTACGCACTGCTTCAACCCCACGAGGGTTCGTCTGAAACTGCGTTCGCGTTCAAGCAACTCGGGGCTCGGCAGACGCTTCAACCCCACGAGGGTTCGTCTGAAACGCGAGGTCCGTCTCTTCGTCGGTGTCCTCGTCCGGTCGCTTCAACCCCACGAGGGTTCGTCTGAAACGTTCCGCGATAGCGTCAAGCGATACGAGCATGACGTGCTTCAACCCCACGAGGGTTCGTCTGAAACCTGGAGGACGACGCCGATAGTGTCGGAGGCTCGGACGCTTCAACCCCACGAGGGTTCGTCTGAAACCCTCGCTTGACGTTAAGACCCAGCCAGTGCGAGCAGCTTCAACCCCACGAGGGTTCGTCTGAAACCGTAGCGGATCGGGTCTGTCGGACTGACGTTATCCGGGCTTCAACCCCACGAGGGTTCGTCTGAAACCGTTCCGCGATAGCGTCAAACGCTACGAGCATGACGTGCTTCAACCCCACGAGGGTTCGTCTGAAACTCGGGGAATTGTCTGATTATCGTCTCTATGTTGCTGCTTCAACCCCACGAGGGTTCGTCTGAAACTTCCACATTTTCCACGAGATAGACGCGACGAACGCCGGCTTCAACCCCACGAGGGTTCGTCTGAAACACGGTAACGACGGGGCAAACCTTCGGCGGGGAGCGCTTCAACCCCACGAGGGTTCGTCTGAAACGTGAACTGTGTCCCACTTTCGGCCCCGAGGCCAGCGCTTCAACCCCACGAGGGTTCGTCTGAAACGCGACGGACTGGTGGGACCCGGACGGTGGCGGGCTTCAACCCCACGAGGGTTCGTCTGAAACCCGTTGGTTCGATAAGGTAGTCGCCATCTTGGTCGGTGCTTCAACCCCACGAGGGTTCGTCTGAAACTCTTCTTTATCTGTGTCGGTGGGGTCGTATCCAGATGGCTTCAACCCCACGAGGGTTCGTCTGAAACATTGTAAAGTAGCCGCGAGGGCGTAAGGCCCGTTCGGCTTCAACCCCACGAGGGTTCGTCTGAAACGCACGTGGACCGACGGCGACCCGCCGCCAGATCGGGCTTCAACCCCACGAGGGTTCGTCTGAAACAAGAGAAGGCCGAGCGGCAGTGGCAGGGCACGACGGCTTCAACCCCACGAGGGTTCGTCTGAAACGTGTTCGGTCCGGTGTCGACGGCGTTACCCTGGGCTTCAACCCCACGAGGGTTCGTCTGAAACTCCAGCGTAAAGTCGTCTTGGCCCAGTTGGTCCTTGCTTCAACCCCACGAGGGTTCGTCTGAAACACGTGACTGGGTCACGGTCGTTGGACACCGTCGCTTCAACCCCACGAGGGTTCGTCTGAAACCATGCCCGATATACGGGCCATAAGGCTGCTAACGGCGGGTCACAGTAAAGACCTTCCGTCGACCATCAATAGGGTGCTTCCCCCCGGGGGGTCGACGGAAACCGACTATAGAAACCGCTGATCCTCAGTTGGATCGTCGCCGTAGACTGTCCGGTTGAGCAGTGTATCAGAAGACAGCTCGTAGATGATTGCCGATTCACCTGGTTTCAGCAAATCATCAATCTCGTTTTTGAGCTTGGAGAGATCTCCCTCAGAGATTTCGCCTTCAAGAACTGAGTTCTGTACGTGAGTCAGATATCGACGACCAATTTTGAGCGCTTTCTGTGTTCGATCCGCTTCCAAATCGTATACCATCACCACGTACATTTTACCACCACCGTTGGAACGAGTCGTATGCTTCTCCGGTGAGGAGATGCTTTTTCAGTTTGTATGCTTCCAGCCGCATCAGGTACTGATAACTAACTTTTCGGTTGAGCGTCGGGTGTTCAACAGTACGTTCAAGCATTTCTTCGAACGCCTTCGTGTACGTTTTCCGACCAGCTTCGTTCAACAGACAGGAGCCGAGCTCGGTCTCGAAATCACTTTCAGAAATTTGATTCCGATTCACTAACCGGAATAGTACCCGGTCAGCGAGCACAGGTTTGAATAAGTCAGCGATATCAAGAGATAGCGAGTACCGCCGCTCACCGGGCTCGTGTAGGTAGCTAATCGTCGGGTCGAGTGCAGTGGCTCGAATTGCTGAGACGCAGTTGGCGTAGACCAGCGAGTTGCCGAACGAAATGAGGCTATTAATCTCATTCGGTGGTGGGTTGTATTCCCGTTGGGTGAGTTGGAACTCGCTCGGAAGAATTTGGTTGAAGCTGCGGTAGTAGGCCTTTTTTGCGGTCGCCTCGATACCCATCAGTTCGTCAATCGGGAGACTCTCGTCAACGCGTGCTGCTGCGGCTTCCAAGTCCTCAATTACACTGTCGAGATCGTGATCTCGGCCGTTGTAGTAGACCACATTGGTTCGCATATTGTGGATACTCCCCTTCACAATCGCGGCGGCCAGTTGTCGTCGATGTTGACTGTCCTCATATGCTCGAACTTGGTTGACTACAGTTTTCCCAGAAGTTTGGCCACGTTTCGGCATCACCGAGCCAGCGTAGTAATCCTCCCAGCCGAAGACGTGTAGCGCGACCGTTCGATCGTTGAGGAACGACATCAGTCGCGTGTTAAAATCGATCTGGCCGTGTAAGAAGAATGCCTCAGCGTTCTCGATTGGAATATATTGCTTGTCCCCATCATCGTCAGGAACAAGTCTGAGCGTGTCGTCACTGCGTTCGAGTCGACCGTCGGAAAAGACGTGGTAGTTCCTATCCATTGTTAACACCAACAGAAGTCGTGGTACGCACAGGAGTCACAGAACGGTTTCTCCTCGGCCGGCGGTGGCGAAGACTGACTGACGATATCGTGGATTCCGCGGATCGCAGTTTCGACTTTTTCGCTCCGCTCCGTGGTAAGTTCGACCGGCTCTCGCTTTCGTTCCCGTGGATGAGCTAAGACTCCGTCCCGCTGAATATCGGCCACACGGTCAAGATACCATAGGTAGTACGACAACTGCATCTCGGCCGGTTCAGTCAATGTCGAGGACGGTTTGACCTCAACGACACGGCCGTCGTCAAGCAGATCCAGTGAGATCATTCCGAGATGGAGGTTCTCGCGTTTGTCGCTGTAGGCTGTCTCGTCAACACGGGTGCCACGGACGACGGTCGCGTTCTCACGGTCAATTTCGAGGTTCCGGCTTTCGAACCAGAGTTCTCGTTTGCACACGTAGTAGTACTGCACCATCACGCCGGTCACGCGGAACGGCTCGTTGACTGGCTCACCGCGGGCCGTGGCCAGGAGCCGGTCAACAGGATCAGCGACCGTCAAAAGAATCGATCCTCCACACCGTATTCGCTCGGTTGCACGCCATATTCTGGGTCGAATATTGAATTCGATGCAGGGAGAATCCGTTCTGGGTCGTGCCGCTTCTCCTCTTCATCGAGTAACGGCTCCAGACTAAGGATACCGCTCGCTGCATCCGTATTTGCTCTTGGGACCGGAATCGAAACTCGAATCGATGCCAATTCATCCCGTTTTGAATCTACCTTATCGAACTTCCGTTCTTTCATAAGTGATTCAATGGCCGTTGCGGAGTCGTGTTCCTCCTTAGTCCGACACACGTATACCTCAACGGACTGCCGACGTTCGATGAGTGATGCTTCGCGCAGTGTCTTCCCGTCTGCCTGCTCGAATGCAGTCACGAGATCATTGCTCTCGGAGACGCTGTGAACACGTTCTCCAACAGTATCATGGTAGCGTTCGATAGCATCCTTTGCCAGAACCTCGTCAGCAAACGCGGTTCCGTGTTCGTCCCGTACGGTTTCGAGAACGGATCGAGTGTGCATCAGGAGATCAGTCTCCCCTCGGTTTCGGTTCGGTGCGTACACCGCGGTTGATGGAGGTGTGTTGCCTTCGCCGGGAGGTTCGAGCTGCCAGACAGTGGTAACACCAGTTTCCGGTGCGCGTTCGTAGGAGCGGTTACACCGACCCGCCGCCTGTACTATCGAATCTAGGGGGGCGAAGTCGCGGTAGACAGTGTCGAAGCTGATGTCGACCCCAGCTTCAACGAGTTGTGTCGAGATGAGTGCGAATAGAATATCCATCCCGGCGAGGTCGTTCGCAACAGCAAGGAGAAACTGCCTGTCGCACGGGCGCACACGCGTTGTCAAGTGTAGATATGCTGCTGTCTCTTTTGTTCGAAGCTCCTCGACAACAGCGCGAACGAGCCGCCCGCGCTCAATACTCGGTCGTGGCTTGCCGTCGTACTCCTTTGTCGCTGACAGCCCACCGATTTCGTCTTCATCAAGCTGCTCTTCATACAATTCAGAGACAGTGACCGGATCAGTCTTGGATTCTGAGATACTATCCACAAATTCTCTCGTAAGCGTTCGAGTGCTTTCTATCGTGTTGCAGATCGCTAACGTCGTATCTCCGCTTACGATGGTTTCTGCGAGCAGGTTTGCTCCATCTGGGTGGGATAATCGATCCTCGTTTTCGGTGACTAGTGCTGTCGGATGGAGTTGATACTGTACTCTCGATGGTGGGTCACCAGTGAAAGCGGATTGTTCGATCTCGAGCAATTGTTCAGATGGAATAAGTTCGAACGAACCCTCAACGAGAGAGGGTTGGGTAGCGGTCATAAGCAACACCTGCGCATCGAACTGCTCAGTCAGCATATTGATGAGCTTCCGAACGATGGGCCACCAGTGCTGTGGGATCGCCTGTGGCTCATCGATAATAACAGTGCTACCCTGAAGCGCGGACAGTTTGAGCGACTGTCCGTTTCGTGGGCCAGCGAGACTCTCAAACAACTGTACAAAGGTCGTTAGCGTCAGCCCGGTTCGCCAACTCTCTGCCAGTAGCACCTCGTGTGAAGCGTGTTCGTCCGTTTCGTCTTCCTCTTCGTTTTCGGTATCGGTTCTTGTTTCTGCGAGGTGGTGATGTACCGTCAGCAGATTACCGGATGTATCTGTCTCGAAAACTTCCTGTAGGGTTCCCGATGTCTGGTCGATGATCGACGTAAACGGAAGTGCATACACGAGTCGTCCATCGTGGTCATCACAGAGTGTAAGGCCCGCAAGCAGGCCAGCGAATGTTTTTCCGTACCCTGTTGGAAGCGTTAACGTGGCCACCGATTGATTGCTTTCAAGAAATTCGTGTGTCTGTGCCGGGATCTCGTCTTGGACCTCGGTTCTGACCTCGTTTAGCTGATTTTCAATATCGTTTTGCGGTTCTCCTCCAAGCTCATTTAGATGTGTTTCAAGTTTATCGAGTGACGGATACTTACCCCATAGTCGGTTATCATCGGAGCCGATTCCTGCAGCATCCGTCTTATCTGCAAACGTTAGCGCGCCAAACAGGATCAAATGCGTTGTGTATATTGACTCATTGAACCGGGTACCTTTCACTTCCAGTTCCCCAGCGAACCCCCCTTTCTTACCTGCATCTTCCACGATATCTGTAAGAATGGGTGAGTCAGAGACGTATCCGATTTTTTCTAGAAAATCGTTCCAAGCACCTTCACCGACTGCTTCCCTGAACAGATCACGGGCGAACGTCTCGGCATGTTCTTCGATTGTTTTGGCTTGCTCAATTGCCTGAATGGTTTGATTGCTCCCCACAGGATCGATTCGAGGTTCATCGAACGTCTTTCGGATATAGCTCGCTGCATCCGGGACATCGCCGTGGTGTTTAGCAACGGCGAGCATTCCGGCTAACCGAGTTTCTCGCTCATATCCGTTCTGTTCAAGAAAGAAGTAGGCAACCAAACTACCGAGTCTTGCATGGTGTTTTGGAGGGTCATAGAACTCATCTCGGATGTATCGTTGAAATGCCGGTGTAGCCTTCGCAAAATCGTGAGCTAGACCGAGAAGCCGAGCTTTATTACTGAGTGGACTCTCAGTCTGTGATCGTGAGTTCTCGGACACAGCAGCAGCTCGGTCACTTACTCCAGTCAAGTGATCCCAGAGCGGTTTTTGTTCACGATTCGTCTCCGACGGATGGGAAATGATTTCCTGCCCCGAGTCAAGCGTCCACGTCATCTGAACACCACAGTTCGATTGTCAACGCTTGCCGTCGTTGTATCTGAAACGGTGAGTGAATTTCCATCCGGACTATACGTATAGGTCAGGTAGCTCGTCGTTCGCCGTCCCGAGAATTCTCCGGACGCTGTTGTCCGTTCCATGAACGCCGGTGATCGTTCCGTTCCATAGTTGACGTTTGGTTCCGGTATCACGCCATCAGGGTCTGGAACCGCAGAATCGACAGCGTGTGGTTCAGATTGTGCTACCGCTGTTACCTCGTATTCGCCGAGGTATTCGATGTCAGCCAAGTATTCGGAGAGACCAAGCGACGGCGTGTAGTATGCCTTTCCTTCCGCGAGATATTCTCGAAGTTCGTCGTACCGTTCGCCATCAGCAAGCCAAAGATCGATTCGATACTCGGGCTCAACGAGGACTTCGTAATTCGTTCGCTGTCTATCCTCTGTCGGATCTGGATAGTAGACACTGACTTTTCCGTATGTATTGACTCCTTTCAGCCCTTCTTGTGATGTAGTGAGGTTGTTTACTGGGAGATTTATTGTCCGCAGTTCGCTCACCGGCTCAATAGCCATCGCAGATGACTCGGGGCCGAACAGGTCGTAATACTGGTTACGCCCGATACCCAAAACTGCGGCCAAGAGCCCAGCGACGGTTGTTCTTGGGATTATTCGGTACGTGGTTTTCACTGTGTTCCCCTCAACGCGGCGGAAATGCCCCCACGGCCCGGATAGCCGAAACGACAGGCACCGATCTGGAAGAGAACGGGAAGTTGCCTCAGTGTCTTGGCTCGTACTCTCGTCGATGTGGTCGTCCAGTTCTGATTGCATCCCTGTATGATCCGTTAGTGATCGTAGACATCGATTTCGTGGACTGATTCGAAGCGATCTTCGAGCGCACTAACGAATCCGTCGTCAAGTGTCTCGCCTTCAAGTGCTATGTCTAGCGCATCGTCAGCAACGACATGCACGGTCTGAATGCGATCCTCATGGGAATTGAGACGGGAGACGAGGTCCGTCGCATCGACTGTTACGTCTTGGACTGTCCGGTAGGAGCGGGCGTCTTCGTCGTCGCCGACAACATCGAGTTCGTGCGTGAGGCCACCAATATGGAAACTGTCAGTGTCGTACTCGACACGAACGTAGAGCCGTGGCTCCTGTCCGACCTTACTACGGGTGATTGTTTGGTTTTTGATCGCACGCCAACAGGTTGAATCCAGTCGCTCAATATCCTCTGTTTTGAGGTTGGTATCCTCTGCGCCGTGTTCATCAACCAATCCATGGAACCCGATCAGGCCGTATTTGATCCGGTGATCATCCAGATCGAATCCGCCCTGTTCTTTTTCGTCGTCGGTTCCGATAACACTAGTGAGGCTATTGTACTCCTCGTTTACCTCGACAGGGTGGAGCGTCTTTCCGGGTGAGAACTGGACCGGACCCGTAAGATGATCAGGCAGATGCGTTTCCAGGGCTTCTATAAGTTCATCAGCATCGGTGTCAATGCTGAACGTTGCACCGAACAATCGAGCGTCGATTGCATTGTCGAGGAATCTGTCGAAGCCATCGAATCCCTCGTCTTCGATTTCCTCAACGGTCGTCACACCAAACGTATCTTTGAGTAACTCCTCTCGCTCTTTGGCGTATTCTCCGCGTTCGCTCGTAATGTAGACACCCTCACCGTCTGCCTCAAACTGATCGCGGAGGTAGCGTTTCAGCCGAACGTCAGTGACGATTGCCTCGTTGGTTACAGGATCGATTCGCGGTCTGTTCGCTCCACTGAGCGGATTACCGTTTGGGTTCGCATCAACGGCATCGTACAGGAAGACGATTTCCGAACGGTTCTCGACGATATTATCGTTACTCATTGTTAGTCTCCGAAGTGCTGGAATCGTTTTGTCCGTAGGCGATGCCCATCGCGTAGTGGAAGCGAAGATCTTGCGTCGATAGCTCCCAGTCGGTTGGTTCGGCTGTTTCAAGGCCGTCACACACAGTATCCATTAATTCTCCGTACATCGTCCCTGCATATTCATCAGAATAGACGATGTTGCTATCAACAACCTCCGTCGCAATTCGCCTGATATTGTGTTTGGTGAGGTTGTCTATCGGATACTGTTTGACCGCCGTCATGCTCTTACCTTCTCTACTTTGGTACCGGGAAATGCGGCCGACAAGTGCGCCGAGAGCAAATACTCCCTCCCTCGTTTTATCGCTCAATGCTGGGTGGTCTTCGATGAACTGCTCGAACTGTTCTTGACGATTATTTGCCGTCGTCTGTGATGTCTGATCGCTCATGTGTTGTGGCTGTGTTACGAGTCGCTCATCATCTGCGGTGAGCAAGTCACACGCTCTAAGCGCATTAAGCTGCACGTACTGCTGTGCGAGAGTCGCTATCGGGAACGGATATTGGCTGTCCGGATCGAATCGGTCTACCAACTTTGCGACGTACTCTTCAAGTAACTCCTCAACGCGAAGCTGTTTTCCACTGGCAATCGTCGCCGTCCCTCGGAATCGGAAATCGTCACTACTTGGATCATCGGCGTCATCACCGAGACAAGTCTCTCCAAGATATGCGACACTGGAGATAACATTTGAGAGAGGTTCCGGTTCCGTAATACTGAGCAGAGGGAACTTCTCGCGTTTCGGGAATATTTCTTTTTTCTCAACCCATCGGCTATTTTGTACAGTCCGGTGTTGCTGGGTTATTTCTTCAATGATGTGAATTGATGCTGTTGGGGTCGCCGCAAGAACCCGCCACCGATCTTTTTGATATTTGTTAACAATGATGAGCGAGAACCGGATCGTATCTAGTCTATCAAGCTTCTTGAGCCGACGATACTTGTTTCCGACAGGAGATTCTTCATCGTCCGCCTCAACTTGTTCGCTCAGTAGTTCATATACTGCTCTTGCGCTGTCCGCGTCAATCTTCCCCGTCGGATACGGGAGATAGAACGCTGACGTCCCGGGAGCTGGGATAGCACACGCATCAAGGAACGTGTCCGCGTTCTGTGCCCGAATCGCCGCATCACGACCGAGGCCTTGCGTCTGCCACGACTGATCAGCATTGAGAGCGGGGAACTTCTCCATCTGTTTTGAGAGATAGTGCTTCATCGGGTCGTCAACGACACCGTAGACCGTTTCGTCAGTGTCGAAAACGAAGCACGTCCCGTCGCCGGAGGCGTCTTCGGCTTCGTTTTTCGCTCGAAATTTACCCGTCTTGCGAGCCGCCATTGCTTCTTGAAGAACTTCGATTTCACCGGGATAATGCCACATTTCGTCGGGCTGGAACTGCGCCGTTGTGGTCAACACATCATCGTCGAATGCAATAGCGACTGTATGGAGGAGTTGTCCTTCTTTGGAAACGAGTGACTCGACTTCCTCTCGAATTTTTGTTTCGACTGAATCATCTTCTCCCAACTCCGCTAACGTCTCAATTAGCCAGCCGTCATCGTGTTCTGATGCCGCTTCGATTACAGCATCTTCTGTAGGCCAGCGCTCCAATCGCTCGAAAGCATGGTCGCTATGCTTTTCCGGTCCGTTGGTCTGTCCAGACTGATGAGTGATGCTGTGATCAACGCCCATCGCAGCACTGAATTTTGAATGGGCTACACGTGACACCAGATCCTCAGGGAACATTTCGAGCCTGACTGGTGGGTCTCCGAGTGTTGCTTTTTCACCTCTGAGATCGACACGAACGACAACTAGTGTCTCGTTTCCAATCTGATCGGCAGCAGCGTCCGGAGTCAGGTATGCGCCATATGGCCCCGTCAATCCTCGACCGAGCGTATACAGGGCCCCGTAGAGCACCTCGATGTCACGGAGCGATGCGACCGGACGACGTGGAATCGTCGATTCAATCGTTTTGTCAGCCACGTCCTCAAGGGCTTCCGTGTTCATCAGTTTGCCTCCTTGAGATTCACAAATCCGAGCCCCAGCGAGTTCCGTTCACCGAGCCCACAATCCAACGCGAGGTTCAAGTGTCGACGGTGATGATCGTCCCGAACCGTGTACTCGAACTGCCATTTGCTCAGGACGTAGGTCATCTCTTGGCCCTCAGTGACAGTCACTGGGATGGCGAACGTCTTGAGTAGTTCGTAGCCGTCGAACAGGTCGCCGTCGACATCGCTCGGCCCCGGTAAGTAGTCGTGGGCGAAGCGGTCATGTTTCTGATCGAGGTTGTCCTCCAACTGCCTCCGGAGCGGCTCCATCGAATGTTCCGGCCGCCAGAAGACGGCGGTGTCGCCGCCGGGATGGTCGATACCGTACTCGTCGCATCGCCACGGTGGAATCCGAACCAGTAGACCAGTTCCGGTTTCAATTGTCCCGCGCGTGCCCGGCTCGCCGACATCGGGCGACAGCGACGTGACATCGTCAACGCGAAACGGCATTTCGCCGATGTTCAGTTCCGGTTCCTCCAGCAAGTCAGCAGCGACGTGTGCCAGTAACTCCTCCTCTGGCGAGGCGACCAATAGCTTCCGGTCATCACCTGCCTCCATATCGTGGGGAGGGAACGGGTTGGAGTAGGCGAACCCCGGCGGCTGGCCGTCGTCATGGCGTTGATCGTACTTGGTATCGTCAAGCGCGTCCCAGAGCCGGCCACGGAGCTTGTGGTGATAATCGTTCTGATAAGCTGCATCCGTGCGTGCCGACAAATGAGCCATTACACGCACTCGGATGACTCACCGTTACCAATCATACAATCTGTAATATATATTGGCACAATAAAAAAACACAGGTGGTATTGAAAAATATTATACACCAATAATATCAATTTGAGAGAAGATAGCTCTATTGGTCGTGATTACCGCCGCATGCTCCACCGACCAGACTGACGGTCAGTACAAATAGCGGCTCTGTTGAAATCCTATTGTTTCGATAGCTTTCCCGATGAATCTGCCGTTAGATAGGACTGCGTATCTCCCAACGTTCTCGTACCCGCTATTGAATTAAGAAACCGCGCTACGGATCACCGTTAGGCGAGGGAAGTATTTCGTCTATTGTGTACTTGGGAAAGCAAACCGATGACTCCACCAAGAACGAAGACGCCCGCAAGGAGAGTCCACTCTCCATCAAGATATTGCAGGACACCAATTGCGATGAGGGCCCCGTAGAAGATTGGTTGGTAGAGTGGATGATCTCGGACGCCTTCAACCGTTGCTGAGAGCACTAATGGAACAACGATAATCCAGATGAGCACCGAGAATATATTTGGCTGACCAAGATAAACGAACTCAAGGTACGTAGCAATCGCTACAATCGCCAGCATAACCAACAACGCTTTCGGACGGATTCGTTCTCGAAAAGTGGAGGAGGACATTATGCTACTTGCTTCCATATTCTGGTCAATATACTTATGTGGCTCTGTTGAAATCCTATTGGTTCGACACGCCTCCCTGAAACAGCCGTTCGGTAGGACTGCGTATTTATTGATTCACAGGTCTACTATCCGGTGACCTGTTCAAGGATGCGACGGTCGATTCTCCAAGCTACTCCTGCACTTAGTACAGCCATAGCTGCTCCGAGTGTGGCGAGCGGAGCGTATCCGCTCAGTGCAAGTGGAACTCCGAGACCGAGGAGACCATACTGAATCGCCATTCGTTTGTTCCCATTAGGCTCTGGTGAATCGCTGTACGGCGTCGGCTTCGACCGTCAGAACTAGGAAGGTGAAGCGGGAAACCGCAGATGGTTCATGTCTAAGATTTCCCGCTTCACTAGCAAAGCGGTCCAGTTAGCTAAAAATGCTGTTGGAGACCGAGGCGAAGTCGCCGCCCCCGAAGGGGGTGGCGGCTTCGCCGAGTATGCGGTGCTGTCGCTGCACTGTCTGCGGGTTTACTTGGAGAAATCCTACCGAGAATCACTTGATTTGCTGAGCGAGATGCCACATATTCTTGGGGAGATCGGCCTCGAGGCGGCCGATCTCCCACATCACTCGACGCTAGTGAAGTGGTTTGACAGGATCAAGACAGCACTCTGGCGAGTGCTGCTGCGCCTCTCGGCGCAGTTGCACGACCCGAGCGGACACGCTGCTATCGACGCGACGTTCTTCGACCGCGAAAACGCTAGCAATCACTACTGCCGGCGGACGAATTACCGGGTGCAGACGCTCAAAACAACCGCTCTCGTGGACACAGAAAGCCACGCGATTCTGGACGTTCACTGTACGACTGAGAAAACGCACGACACACAGCTCGGCTGGCAGGTCGCCCGCCGCAACGCGGGCGACCTTGCCAGCCTCGCCGCCGACAAGGGCTACGATTGGATGGAGTTACGCGAAAAACTCCGCGAAGAAGGCGTGAGACCACTGATAAAGCATCGTGAGTTCCGGCCCATCGATCCGCGCGTTATGCGCGTGATCGATGGGCCTCGCTACCGGCAACGAGCGCTGTGTGAGACCGTCTTCTCGACGATCAAGCGCACGCTCGGCGACGCCGTGCGTGCGCGAACTTGGTATGGCGAGTTTCGAGAACTCGTGTTGATGTGTGCAGTTTACAACATCAAGCAGGCTGTGAAACCGTGAAATCAAGCACCGTCTGGCGATTCACCACGGCCCATCCAACAGCTACCAGCCCTGTCACTTCCGCTAGTCGCGCTAATTGCACGTACTGACTCTATGACTTCGACATCGTGGCGTTGCACGTAGATAGCGCGGACCGTCCGGACCGCACGCCATGGAACCACTCACCACGTGGCGGAGAGGTGCCATAGAAGTATGGTCTATGTTGACCAGAATGGTGAGCGGTCAAGCAGTTGCTACAGTGCTGTTTCCAGTGAAAGACATAGAGCCAGCGACAGATGGTTGTCGAGGGCTCTCTTGTGAGTTCGCTGGGTTCGTAATCGACCCAAGCGTCGTCGCTGGAATCGTATTCATTGGAGTGGGAGTACTGGTAGGACTGGGACATGTGCGTTCCGCAAGTGAAGCATGTCAGTGTGAACGCCATCGGGTTCTGAACGAATGCGACGCATTCAAAGAGTTTGCGGACCGCGTAGCGGCACTCAATCCTGTCTCTGTGGTGTCAGCAATCGCAACAGCAGGTGGATCGTCTACTAAACACCACCAGACAATACGCTCGGGAAACGCGACGGACAGCACGCTGCGGCGGGTGGTATTGATATACAAGGAGACGGTGATGTCGGTGCCACACTACGAGGCGGGCTATGACGAGACGGTTCCCGAAAGCATGGCGGCCGAGCTGAGCCCGGATACAGCGGCATCGCTGGCAACGAACTCTAGAACATCGTCTTGGTATGCATCACGACGTCGCTCGAGAAACCATATCGCACAACGCTGAGAGGAGTCAAGCTTGTCCGACGAGGAGCCGTCGGTCCCTGAAGAGGTTCTTACCAGTGCGAAGGACCAACTCGATGGCGAAGAGTTCTCGGTGGTCGACAAGCTCGTCGATCCACTGTTCGATGTATGTGTAATTAGCCGGTGAAAGGGTATAGAATATCCGTAGATAGATCTGTATAGGGAAATAGAGCTGTAAGAAAATCTCGGAAAGGGTGGTATCGACAATAAATCTCTTCGGAATGAATACATAGGTTTAGAGAGGGGCGAAATTAGTATGAGATCTACGATTGATATGATGAGTACGGTAGATAGGTTAACATATTTCGATGCCAGGCACAATTATCGGATAGAATTGTCCTTAAACTGGACTGATTTGTGATCGAAGTCGATTGTCTGCCGGTAGGACTTGCCAAGCTCGTACCGGACCGCAAGGAGAGCAAGCCTCACTCATTCGGCTGACTACCGCCGGTATCCACGTGGCAGTCGGGGAGACGCTCGCCACTAGGATGATCCCAGAGAAACTGATCGCGCTCCCCTTTCAATTCGTGTTCGTCGCCCTCGTCGGGGCCGGACTTGACGAAGAGTGGGCTGCGCGGATTCGCTCTCCCGCGGTTACAGGATCGGGTATGATGCCGTGGTGGCCAATCTCGTGTTGGGCGTTCTCTGGCCGTGCTGGCACTATCCGCTGTTTTTCGTCGGCAGCGATATTTTCGCTCAGTCTCCGTTCGAACTGTACCTCTTCGAAACGACAGCCATCTCGTTTGTGCTGGGCTGGATCTACAGTAGCACCGGCGGCAGTCTCCTATTCGCCGTCCTCGCACATACCGCACAGAACCTCACCACGAGCACAGTAGAGAACCTCGTATTCAACCCGTTTCTGGGAGCGCTCTCTTCGTTACAAGACGAACTCATCGAAGCCGGGGTGTGGACCGATGTCGAGTGTGGGGCTGGTCAGCAACTCCGGGACTGTCACCGGGTCGCCGGCTTGGCTGTGCTCTATCGCCGCGCGACTTGGCGAGGTCGTCTGTTAACTCTTCGCGCCGGGGCGTCGAGATACCGAGCTACCTCCCGGTCACCTCCCGTTTTTGCCACCGATCGACGCTGGTGGTGGTCAAATCTGACAACTCTCTTCCGACAATACCGGAATATCACGATCTAGATGGAGCGGGGACAGTGGAGCTATTCTCTACCCCGTCGGTTTCGGCGGATCAGCGGAATTTCGTCCGACGCACGCAGATAGTAATAGTGGTACACTTGTTATTCTAACTGGCCGCCTCGTTAGTTCCCAGTTGGAAGGTTGCTCCCTTTCCGTGTGGTCTCGACAGACAAATATCCGGTATTACCGGACCAAATTCTTGCCTCGGCAGTGGATTGATTACAAATCAGAGCTCTGGTATCGGTTTCACAGGTCGGTATTGACGACAAATTGGCCGAAGTCCGAGACACACCGGACCAGGGACACCGACGCGATTCGGATGAGAATTTTCCGGTGATAGCGGACAAGATCCAACGTACGTTGGATTGGCTGGGACCGCAGGAGTATTGGACGTGGCTCGTCCAGTGTGGGTATGACATACGCCAGCGCAGTCGTCCGCAGTGCGCGGTTGACGGTCCGCAATCCGTTCGCCGTCCTGCTGGTGAGCGTCGGTGTGACGGTCTCATTGCTTCCATTCGTCACCGGAATTCTGGTGGCCGGTGGGGCGGGTGCCCTGATCGGGCTCTGGACGTCGTCGTTCCTGCTAGGGTTCGTCTGGGCGGCCGGTGCCCGATTGATGACGGTCATCCTCGAGCGGGAGGTGTCGCTCGGGACGGATTATTTCTGGGCAGGCTTGCGCGAGGCCAAGTACGTCGGGCCGGTGGTGGGTATCGGGACGTTTCTTGCCTCGGCGCTCGCGATAACGCTACTCTCGATTCCCGGAGGTGACGTTCTAACGCTCAGTCTCGGACTCGTCGGCGTCTACGTGCTGATCGGCTGGTTCGTCCTCGTGACGTACGCACTGACGCTCTGGGCGGCCCTCGAGAATCCGCGGGAAGTCCGTTCGGCGTTTGGCGATGCTATCACGTTGATCCTTGAGGAACCGGTGGCGGCCGGCTGGCTCGTCGTCCAGTCGGCCGGATGGACGCTCCTGGCGATCCCGTTGATCATTGCGCCAGTCCTCGTCCTGCCAGGGTTCGTCCAGCTTGTCGGCACCGAAATCGTCAGGATCGCCGCAACTGAGAGTGAGGGACACGAGCCCATCGGCTCGTCGGACGATACCAGCGGGGAGGAGACCACATGAATGGATCAGCCTGCGGAGTGATCAGCGTCCACGCCTAGTGTGACGTGGGCAGCCAGTAGACAGAGCGTCCCCGGCAGGAACAGTCCGATCGTGATAACTGTCACGCCCGCGAGCAGAACGAACAAGAACGAGGCGGTGAGGAAGACTGCGGCCGCACGCGGTGCGTCGAGCAGTCGGGCGAGGCCAGTCCGGAGTGAGGCGCTGAGCGGCTGGCCAGCGCCCAGTTCGGGCACCGAGAACGCGACGAGCAGGTACCACTCGATCGGAAAGGTCACTGCGATTCCGACGGCAAACGCCCCATACGCTGGCGGTATCACCGAGACGAGTACGAGGCTCCCGGTGGTGATCAGAAACGTGAGCCCACCGAGGGCGAGCCCGGTCATCGGTGTGCCCAGCGTGGCGCGGATCGGCGGAAGAACGGCGATCGGTACGCCTCGTTCCGCGACGGTCGTCGCAAACCGGAACCCGGCAATCAGTGTGATACCAAGCAGGAGGCAACTCGTCCACAGACCACCCAGAACCGCGGGAACCGTCCCAACGGTAGTCGTTGCGGCCAGCGGTAACATCGACAGCGAGACCAGCAGGCTCACAACGACGGTTCCGACCAGGTTCCGATAGCCGTTTCGGAGCGTCGAGCGGAGGCTCTCGACGACGGTCATCTCGCGGTCACCCCCTCGAGCCGATTCGGGGTCGTCCCGTCATTCATAGCCGATACTCACCGGCCGCGGACTTGAGAGCGGCGGTTCGCCCGTCCGTAACAGACTATCAAACGAGTACTGGACTTATGCAAACGTTTATATTCGTTAATTACGTTCACCGATTTGTATGACAGATAGTGACGAAAGCCGTTCCACAGAGCCGAACGTTCGTTCAAAGCGCCATGTGACGCGACGGAATTGGCTCCAGATGGCCACCGCGACTGGCGTCGCTGCTCTTGCCGGCTGTTCCGGCGGCGGTGGCGACGGCGGTGGCGGTGGCGATGGTGAGAACGGAACGACGAACGGCGACTCGGATCAAGTAACCACCATCGAGTACTGGCGGTGGCCCCACTCGACGGACCCCTCGAACGCGGGCGAAGACGAAATCGTCCAAGCCTTCAACGAAGGACCGGGTGCAGAGAAGGGGATCCGGGTCGAGCAGGTAACGAATCCGTACGGCGACCACGGGCAGGCTGTCCGGACGGCGATCGGGTCGGACGACGCACCGGACGTCGCGTGGACGTTCACCCGTCAGTACTACGACCCAGTCGGGAAGGACCGGTCGACGATTGAGGAAGAGTCGCCGTTCTCCTACATCGACAACTACGTCGACGAGGATATCTTGGGGCAGTTCTACGAGCCCTACATGGAACTCCAGCGGTCGTACTTCGGAGGTGTCATCGGTCTTCCGTTTATTTCGGGCGTTCGACCGGGCCTGATGTACGTCAACGTCGACGCCTGGAACGAAGCGGGGCTCGGTGACCTCCCCGAGGGCAGCTGGAGCTGGGAAGAGTACCTCAACGCCGCAGAGCAGATGGATGGGACGGAAGTCAACGGAAGTACCGTCAACGGCGTCGGCCTCGGCCTCTCGGACGCCGCGTCGAACCAGGAGTGGGACAACTTTTGGGGCACGATGTCGCGGACGGCCGGGAGCCTGATCGGGAACGGTTACCAGAACCAGGACAGCCAGACCGTGCTGACGACCGCGTCCGATCCCGAAGTCGAAGCGTGGAACGCGCTCTACGGGACTCCGATCGAGAACGGCTGGACGAACAACCCCGGCGCGTACGAGTGGATCGAGATGCAGGACCCCTTCATGTCGGGCCAGATCGGCCTCCTCAGCCACGCGACTTACTCCCGGGTCCAGTTCTCCAGCGAGGCCGAAATCGAGTGGGACACTATTCCATACCCGACCAAGAACGGCGCAGAGAACTACGGTGTGTACGAGCCCCACACCGGCGTCGCGCTCATCCTCCACACGACGTTCAAGGAGGAGGTGGGTGCGAACCCCGAGGCGGCTGCCGAGTTCATCAAGTACCGCAATAACGCCCAGAACCAGTACAACTGGTTCAACACGTCGTCCCAGACCGTTCCGAACCGCGAGGCGTACCAGCTGATGCAGGACGAGGGCGTCTCCGACTTCGTCGAGCAGTCCAACGGGCTGGACGTCCAGAGGCGTGTCCACCAGAGCATGCAGGACTGGGCATCCATGCAGGAGGCGATACTGAATCGCTACCCTGACATCGCGACGAACGCGGCCGGCAATCCGATTACGACCACTCCCACGAACATCGCCAGTGGACGCGTCCACGATACTATGGGCGGCGCACTGCAGCGACTGGCTCAGAGCAACAATAACGATCCGCAGGGACAGCTCACCCAAGCAGAAGAGCAGTGGGCACAGTACATCCAGCAGTCCGAGGACAACACGGTCGACGAGTCCAGTGTCGGGTACAACGCACCCGAACCGCAGGCTGGCCCGCTGTAATCCACCGTATCACGATTCACACGACGCTCACCGCGCGCTGATCCACCAGAAGCAAAACAACTTTCATGTACAACGCTGAACATCGATTATGGCCTCTGAAACAGAAGAACAGTCGATAGAGCTACCCGAGGACAAGTCGTCCGGGGCCCGCTCCCTCTTCGATAACCTGTCGCTACAGCGTCAGGAAACGATCGAGGGATGGTTATTCGTGGCCCCGAAGGTCGCTATCATCCTCTTCGTGCTCGGCTTCCCGCTCGCCTTCGGGATCTACTTGAGCTTCACCAGTTCGAGCCTGCTCAACCTCCCTGGCGAGTTCGTCGGGCTTGAGAACTACAGGTGGCTAATCAACTACGACGTCTGGTGGACAGCGGTCAAGAACGTCCTGCTCATCGGCGCCGTGAAGATTCCGACCAACATCATCTTCTCGTTCACGGCAGCGCTGATCCTCCGGGAGAAGATCCGTGGGAGCACGCTGTATCGCATCGCGTTCATCATCCCGGTCGCCGGACCGCCGGTCATCTGGGGCATCGTCTGGCGGCTCATGCTGTTCCCCAACGAAGGCGGTATCGTGAACTCGCTGCTGCTTGCAATCGGTGCTGTCGGCGAGTACATTCCCTTCCTGTCGAGCCAGGCCCTGGCGGTCCCGTCGGTCATCATGTCGGTGATCTGGTCGTTCGGTCTCTCGATGCTGATCTACATGGCGGCCCTCTCTGGACTGCCGGCTTCGGTTATGGAGTCCGCGGCGATGGACGGCGCTAACAAGTACCAGCGCGTGCGTCACATCATCTGGCCGCTGATGAAGCCGACGACGCTGTTCCTGGTCGTCATCCAACTGGTCATGGTGACTCGACTCGGGTTCGCGACCGTGTTCGTCATGACCCAGGGCGGACCACTGAACGCCTCGATGGTGCCGTCGTATCTCGTCTACAACCTCGCCTTCACCTACAACGAGTTCGGCCGCGCTTCGACGGTCGCGATCGGGATGTTCATCATCACCGCCCTCCTGGCGCTACTGCTGTACAAACCGCTGCAGGGTAACACGGAGTACTACCAATGACAGGAATCACCACTGACGCACACGCCGGCGAGGTGACCAGTCGATGACGTCTGAACACGAGCGGCTGTTTGAGAGTCCCGACACGCTACAGGGCCGTATCGAGCGCCTCGGCGCACACGTTTACTTGTTGGCCCTGGCACTCCTGACTGCCGGCCCCTACGTCACGATGTTGCTGATCTCGCTCATGGGAGAGGGATGGCAGCCCGTGACGCCCCCGAAGCTAATCCCCGAAGTTTGGTCGTTTATCAACTACACCAACGTCTGGACCGGGAACACGGCGCTGCTCGACGAGCCCTTCATCGGCTTCTTCGTGAATTCCCTCATCTACGCTGTCGGGGCGACCCTCGTTATCCTTGCCATCGACACGCTCGCAGGCTACGCGTTCGCCCGACTGGAGTTCCGGGGACGAGATCTCACATTCCTCGCTATCGTCTCGACACTGATGATCACCCCGATGATCCTGTTCATCCCAGTGTATACGTGGTTCAACCAGTTCGGGCTCGTCAACACGCGCCTGGGGATCATCCTGCCACACACGTACAGCGCCTTCGGGGTATTCCTGATGCGTCAGTTCATCAAGACACTCCCCTCGGACCTAGAGGACGCGGCACTCATCGACGGCTGTTCGCGATTCGGGGTGTTCTGGCGCATCGTCGTCCCGATGCTCAAGCCAGCGCTCGTGACGCTGGGGATCGTCACGTTCATCACGGTCTGGAACTCCTTCCTCTGGCCGCTCATCCTGGCGCGCGACTCGGCGCTGTTCAACCTTCCGGTCGCGCTCGGGTTCTTCCAGGGCCAGACGAACACGCTCTGGGCACCGCTGATGGCGGCGACGGCCATCACCCTCGTGCCGATGATCATCCTGTTCGTCTCGATGCAGAAGTACTACGTCCGCGGGTTCGTCGTCGGCGGCCTCAAGGGCTAACTCGCGACCCAGACGTCCGCTTCTCTCGACGCTTCTCTCCTCACCGCTGCCGTGGATCCGTCGTTTTTTGGCCCGTAGCTTTATCCGACTCCCCCACCCCTTCCAGACCGAGATGAACGACGTCACGGTCCACGAGGGAATCACGTACGCCGACCGCGCGGCCGGCCAACTGAAGCTTGACCTGTACCTCCCGGACAGCGACGCCCCGCCGCTGGTGGTCTACGTCCACGGCGGGGGGTGGGTCGCGGAGACCCGTTCGAACGTCCCGGAGCCGGAGCGGTACGCCGCCGAGTGGGACTGCGCGATCGCTAGCGTCAGTTACCGTCTCCAGAATGTCCCGGACGACTCACCCGTCGAAGAGATGTGCGACCCGTCAAACCCCACGCCCAGGGGCACCTTCCCCGACCACTTCGTGGACGTGAAGGCCGCGATCCGATGGCTCCGTGCCAACGCCGGCGAGTATGGATACGACGCTGAGGCCGTCGCCGCGTGGGGCTCCTCGGCCGGTGGGCACATTGCCCTGCTCGTAGGGGTTGTCGACGACGTGACCGATCTCGGGGACGCATTCTCCGACGAGATTGAGAAGACCGTTGCGCCTGAACAGTCCGGCGCCGTTCAAGCGGTCATCAGCTGGTACGGACTCGCGGACTTCACGCTTACTGAGGACTCTGACGGTATCGTTCCGGTACTGCTCAGCGGGAACCAGTCCGAGCGCCCGAAGCGGTACCGGCAGGCCAGTCCCGTCACCCACGTCACGAGTGAGAGCCCACCCACGCTGCTGATGCACGGCCGGGAAGACGAGGTCGTCGACGTTGAGCAGAGTCGGCGCTTCTTTGCGGCCTTGGACGACGCGGGTGTGAACGCAGTCCGTTACGAGTTACACGATCTGAACCACGTCTGGGCCGAGCACGTCGAGGCCACAGAGTCCGAGCGCGTCGGGATGGACCTGCTCGCGGCGGAGCCGACCCACGCGCAGTCAGTCTACGAGGCTACGCACATGAGGAGGGGAGAGTCGCCGGCCCCGTTGGTCCCTGACCTTGTACCGGCCGGACCAGGGGCTATTCGGCAGTTCCTCGACCGGACGATCCGGTAGGAGTCCCTTTCCGCGGGACGGAGGCCCCCGGGTGATAGAAAAACCTTAATGGTTACGAACTGAAGGACGGATAACGATGGGAGAGCTAAATCTGGAGACCCTTCGGAAGGAGTTCGGAGAAGAGGGCGGCGAACACGTCGTCGCGGTCAACGACCTCGACATCGACATCGAAGACGGTGAGTTCCTGATCCTCGTCGGTCCTTCGGGCTGTGGTAAGTCGACGACGCTGCGCTGTATCGCCGGCCTCGAACAGCCCACGAGCGGCGAAATCGTCCTCGACGGCCAGCCCGTCACCCAGCGCAAGCCCAAGGACCGCAACATGGCGATGGTGTTCCAGAATTACGCGCTGTACCCACACATGACCGCCCGCGAGAACATGGCCTTCGGGCTCCGGATGACGACCGAGATGTCCAACGAGGAAATCGACGAACGGGTCGTCGATGCCGCGGAACTGATGGGGATTGAGGACCTCCTCGAGAAAAAGCCCGGTGAGCTCTCCGGCGGCCAGCAACAGCGCGTCGCGCTCGGGCGGGCAATCGTCCGGGACCCCGAGGTGTTCCTGATGGACGAACCCCTCTCGAATCTGGACGCGAAGCTCCGAACCCAGATGCGGACCGAACTCCAGGACCTCCAGCAGGACCTGGACGTGACGACGATCTACGTCACCCACGACCAGACTGAGGCGATGACGATGGGTGACCGCATCGCCATCCTCAACCACGGCGAACTCCAGCAAATCGGGACACCTAAGGAGTGTTACCAGGAACCGAACAACCAGTTCGTCGCCGGTTTCATCGGCTCTCCCAGCATGAACTTCTTCGACGTCGAACTCGCTGACGACGCGCTCGTCAACGAGGACTTCCGTGTACAGATTCCGAACAGCATTCGGGAAGAGCTCGCCGGGCGGGGTTCCGAGTTTGTCATGGGCATCCGACCGGAGGAGGTCCTGAGCGAAGGGGACGCGACTGGCCACGAGGACGCGTTCGGCATTGACGTCAATGTGGTCGAGCCACTGGGAGACGTCACGTACCTCTACACCGACATCGCCGGCAGCGAATCGACGATCAGCGTCAATCGCAACACCGACATCGAGCCCGGCGACCGAATCCAGATCGCGTTCCCGCAGAGCGAGATCCACGTCTTCGACAGCATGACCGGCGACGCGCTGATCACGCGGGGTGAACCCGCCGGCGAGGACCTAGTTGATGACTCCGAGACTGGCTCGGAAGCTTCGGAAGCCTGACCACGCGCCGACTGGCGCCCGATCGCCCCTGTCAACGTTTTTCACCCGCGGCTCACACGAGGGGCCATGCACACCATCGGTCCGATCTGCGTCGGCTACATCGGGACGGATTTCCTTGATCGACTGCGAGCGGCCGACCCCGACGTGGTCGTCTTCGATATCGCCGGCGAGGCGGTGGCTTGTGCGACCGACCGTGGTGCCTCGGCCGCCGACAACCCTTCGACGGTGGCCGAGCGGACCCACGCCTGCAAGGACCACGCGGCCGCGTTGCTCCGATACTGGAGGACGCTTAACGCGGCCGAGGTCCGCTTCGAGTGAGGCCGGTGGAAAGATTTAACCCGACCGCAGAAGTCCGTTAGGCCATGTCTGCACCTGCCGACGAACAGTCGCAGCGACCGGTGGATTTGCGGGTCGAATTCGAGGACGATCCGATCAACGTCGATCCGACGCGAGCGCCGCGCTTCGGTTGGCGCGTCGAGACGGACGACCGAAACTGCGTCCAGACGGCCTACCGGATCGTCGTCGGCCGCGACCCCGACGCCGTCGCCGACGGTGAGGGAACGATGTGGGACTCGGGTCGAGTCGAATCCGGCGAGGCGACCGACGTCTCATACGGCGGACCGGACCTGGCGGCCGACGCGACCTACTACTGGTCGGTGAAGGTCTGGACGCCCGAGGAGGAAAGTGATTGGGCGGAACCGGCGCGGTTCGGGACCGCACTCGGTCCCGAAGACTGGCACGGTGAGTGGATCGCTCACCAGCCCGGCGAAGGGGATACGAACGGCTGGCGAAGCCGGTGGCACGATCCCGACGAGGACGCCACGGAGTGGGTCCAGGTCGACCTCGGGGAATCGACCGAGATTGCCGAGATCACGCTCCACCCCGCATCGCCGGTCGACGTGGTGCGGACGCCCGACGACACGGCCGTGACGATCTCGTGGGACGCGAACCCCATCGAGGGCTTCGGCTTCCCCGAATCCTACCGGGTCGAGGTCTCCGACGAGCCCGACTTCGCAGACGCGACACTCGTGACGGAGCAGACCGTCGAGCGTGAGGATCCAGACGTCGAAGACATCGACGGCCAGCCCGACGAGGCCGTCGATTCCCAGACTCACGTCACCGACGAGACGACCGCCAGGTACGTTCGCGTGACTGCGACGGACCTTTTCGAGGTCGACCCCGCGACACAGTCTTCACACGTCCGCAGCGCCGATCGCACGGTCGAGCAGGTCCGCACCTGGCAGTGCTTCGCACTTGCCGGCCTCTCGGTAGAGGACGACGACGGGACGGACCTCGCGACTGGCGCAACGGTCGCTGCTTCGTCGTCCGTCGAGTCCGACACCTGGGGCCGCAATCAGCTGGTTAACGACTGCGACGAGTCGACCATGGCGTCGTCGTCGCCACTACTGCGCAACGAGTTCGATCTCGAGGGAACCGTCCGGTCGGCGCGGATCCACGTGGCCGCCGTCGGTTACGGCGAGCTGTACGTCAACGGCAAACGGGTTGGCGACGGCCGGCTCGATCCCGCTTGGACGGACTACGAGAAGCGCGTCCTCTACGCGAGCCACGACGTGACCGATGCGTTGACCGAGGGTGAGAACGCGGTCGGCCTGTGGCTCGGCCGGGGCTGGTACGCCAAGCACAGCTCCTACTGGGTCGGTGACGGCTCGCCGCGGGCACGGGCGACAATGACCGTTGAGTTCGAGGACGGGACCACGCGGACCGTTTCGACAGACGGCGACTGGCGGGCGACCGACAGCCCGATTACAGCCAACGACATCTACGTCGGCGAGCGCTACGACGCGCGCCGTGAACAGGACGGCTGGAGCGAGCCGGACTTCGACGACAGCCACTGGGACGGTGCGACGGCCGTCGACGCTCCCGGTGGCACTCTGCGTCCCCAACGGATCCAATCGATGGGCGTCGTCGACACCTTCGACGTGGAGACCGTCCACGAGCACCCGGAGGGGCCGATACTTGACTTCGGGCAGAACCTCACCGGCTGGCTCGAGATCGAGATCGACGGGGCCAACGAGGGCGACGAGGTCACGTTGCGCCACGCCGAGGCCCTCACCGAGGACGGCGACCTCTCGACGGAGGACCTCCGCAGCGCCGACGCCACCGACACCTACGTCGCAAGCGGTGACGGTGCCGAGACGTACGAACCGCGCTTCACCTACCACGGCTTCCGCTACGCACAGGTTTCGGATTATCCCGGCGAGTTCGAACCTGAGAGTGTGACGGCGAAAGTCGTCCACACTGCCATGGACCGGCGCGGTGAGTTCAGTTGCTCGAACGAGGACCTCAATCAGCTCCAGCACAACTCCGTGTGGGGGCTGCGAAGCAACACCCACTCGATCCCGGAAGACTGTCCTCAGCGCGACGAGCGGTTCGGCTGGACGGGCGACGCTCACATCTCGACGCGGGCGCTGCTGTTCAACTTCGACGCCGCCCGCTTTGACGAGAAGTGGGCGCGCGACCACGACGACGCGGCAAGCGAGATGGGCTACGTCCCCGACGTGATTCCGAACAAAGCCTTCGAGGACCCTGCCGACCCGACGTGGTCGATCACACGCGTGATGATCCCGTGGTACCTCTATCGCCACGACGGCGACGACGGCATCCTCCACGAGCAGTACGAAGACATGCGCGAGTACGTCGACTACTGGTATTCCGTGACGGAGGACGGAATCCTCGGCGACGACTACGGGAAGTTCGGCGACTGGCTCGCCTTCGAGAACACGGATGGTCGGCGGGGACTGCCCCACGACCTGTACAACACGGCCTTCCTCTACCAGGTCGTGGATACCTTCTCGAAGATCGCTCTGGTGGTCGGCAATGAGACCGACGCCGCGAATTACCGCGAGCTGGCTGAGCAGATCGCCACCGCGTTCAACGACGAGTACTTCGATCCCGAGACCGCCGAGTACGGGCCAGGTACGCAGTCTTCGTACTCGGTCCCGCTGTTCCTCGGGCTGGTGCCCGAAGACCACGTAGACGCGGTCGCTGCGAACCTCGCGGAGAAGGTCCGGGCCGACGGCGGGAAGCTCCAGACGGGCTTCCTCGGAACGCGGCCGCTGATCCACACCCTCGCGGATCACGGCTACGAAGAACTGGCCTACGAGGTCGTCACCCAGCCCGAACAGCCCGGCTGGATGTACATGGCCCGCAACGGCGCGACGACGATGTGGGAGCGCTGGGACAGCGACACCCGTGTCGGTGATGGGATGAACTCGCTGAACCACTCGCCGTTCACGCACATCTCCGAGTTTTTCTACGAGGTGTTGGCGGGCATCCGACTGGGTGACGAACCGGTGACCGAACACGTCACAATCGCCCCGGCACTGGTCGACGACCTCGAATGGGTCGACGCCAGCCTCGAGACGCAGGCGGGCGACCTCGAGGTCGTCTGGGAGCGCAACCGGCAGGGGTACGACTGCGGGGTGATGATCCCCTGGAACGGCCAGGCGACGGTCCGACTCCCCGACGCCGCCGACGCTACAGTTTCCGAGTCCGGCGTCCCGCTGTCCGAGGGTGCACCCGACGGCGTTCTCTCGGTCGAGACCGACGGCGACGACCTCGTCCTCGAGGTCGGTTCCGGCGAGTTCGCGTTCTCCGTCGAGTGAGTGACCGCTCGTCCTTCGTTGGGACGACGGTTTAGTCCCGGCCACCGCTCGCCTCGGGCATAGAGATACCATCGCCCGGCACGACCGGCGAACGCGTGAGCGAACTCGCACTGGGCACCATCTACTTCGGCAACACGATCGACTACGAGACCGTCTTCGAGATCCTTGATATACTACGAGGCGGTGGTCGGCTCCTTGACACGGTGAACAACGACGCGGCCTGGCCGGAGGGTTACGACGAGCCACAGAGCGAGTCCTTGCTTGGCGAGTGGTTGGAGGAGCGGGGCGTCCGCGGTTTCTCTGATACCCATCAATCCGGTATCGCCGGACCACCAATACAACAGATGTACTTTTGTTATTGATGGTGTGTCTCACCATGATACCAGCTAACCGGTAGGATATTCGGAGGTGATGTCGAACAAACGAGCTGGCATATTCCGGTATAACCGGAAATATACTCATAGATCGGCGGCGAACCGGCCGGTTTGCGGCCAATGGCCCGGTTTTGCACAAGGGTTATATATTGATCACTGCAACATATTTCCATTCAGGTCGAGCCTGAGGACTCACCAGCTATGAAAGCCATCGTGCAGACTGGTCCCAGAGCAGTCGAGGTACAGGAACGAAAGCAGCCGGAACCGGGGCCCGACGAGATTCTCGTCGAAGTCCACTCGGCGGGGCTCTGTGGCAGTGACGCCGGTGCCTACAGCTACGAGGGCGGGTACGAGTGGATTCCGGTGCCGCGGATAATGGGCCACGAGTACTCCGGTCGGGTCGCGGAAGTCGGCGACGACGTGGAGACGTTCGAGGTCGGGCAGAAGGTCGTCGAGGAGCCGATACACGACTGTGGCCACTGCTTCCAGTGTAAGAACGGTCAGGAGAACGTCTGTCAGAATTTCTCGATTACTGGGATGCACGGCGATGGCGCGTACGCGAACTACACGCTCGTCGAGGAACGCCACCTCCACGCCGTCCCGGAGGGCGTCCCGCTTCGGGAGGCGGCGATAACCGAGCCGACCAGCATCGCGACGCGAGCGGTCCTCGACCAGTCCCGGCTCACGTCGGGCGACAACGTCCTGGTCGAAGGCCCGGGACCAATCGGCGTGCTCACGGCCATCGTCGCCGACTCCGTCGGCGCGAACGTCGTCGTCTCCGGCCTAGAGAAGGACGCGACGTACCGCCTCCCGCTGCTGGAGGAGCAGGGCATCGACACCGTCAACGTTCAGTCGCGGGACCTCGAAGCGGTCCGCGAGGAGCGGACAGACGGCCTGGGTTTCGACCTCGTGTTCGATACGACTGGACACCACACCGGTGTCGAGGAAGCCGTGGATTACGTCCGCAAGGGCGGCCAGATAGTGGTCGTGGGCATCCCCGGAGAGGAGAGCGACATCTTCCTGCCGCCGGTCGTCCGCGGCGAGGTCGATATCAACACCTCGTACGGCTCCAAGTGGCGGAACTTCGAACAGGCACTCAGACTGATGGAGAGCGGCGGAATCGACATCGACGCTATCCTCGACACGTCCTACAGTATCGACGAGGCGGGCGCGGCCTTCGAAGCCTTCCTGGCCTCCGAGACCTGCAAACCGGTGTTTACCTTCTCGGACGGATGACTCGCTGGACAGGTAGCTGGGACCGAAAGCTCAAAGCATAATTACGACGATTCGAAACACACCTTCAGGACACATGGAAATCACAAACGTATCAGCCACGAAAGTCAGCAACGAGTCGTGGGGCGAGTTCATCGAGTTCCCCCTCGTCACAATCATGTCGAAGTACGACGAGTACCGCAACGTCGACGGCGAGAACCCGCAGGCCCGCCGGAAGTGGATGGGGCCGGTCGGCGACGTAGTGGTCGAGGTCGAGACGGACGCCGGCATCACGGGCGTCGGCGTCGGCAACTGGGGCACCGGTGCTATCGCCACCGTCGTCGAGGAGACGCTCTCGAAAATCGTCCTCGGCGAGGACCCGATGCGCCGGGAGCACCTCTGGGAGCAGATGTACCGCGCGACGCTTCCCTTCGGCCGGAAGGGCGTCGCCGTGATGGCCATCAGCGCCGTCGACCAGGCGCTGTGGGACATCGCCGGCAAGGAGGCCGGTAAGCCGGTTTACGAACTGCTCGGCGGGCCGACCAAAGACGAGATTCCCGCCTACGCCTCGAACCTCCACCCGGTCGACATGGAGAAACTGGAGCGCGAGGCCATCGAGTACGCCGAGGCGGGCTTCGACGCGATGAAACTGCGCTTCCTCCACGGGCCGGAGGACGGCCGCTCGGGCATGGAGAAAAACGAGGAAATCGTCAGGACCGTCCGCGACGCCGTCGGCCACGAGATAGACATCGCGGGCGACGCCTACATGGGCTGGTCCGTGAAGTACGCGAAGAAGATGACCCAGCGGCTGGCGAAATACGACATGGCGTGGGTCGAGGAGCCGGTCATCGCCGACGATATCTCCGGATACGCCGAGGTCCGGGAGGCTGCGCCGATGCCCATCTCCGGCGGCGAACACGAGTTCACCCGCTGGGGCCACGAGGACCTGCTCGAACGTGGAGCCGTCGACATCCTCCAGCCCGACGTAGGCCGCGTGGGCGGCATCACGGAGCTCCAGAAGGTCGCGGACATGGCGGAGGTCCACGACGTGCCCGTCATCCCGCACGCCGGCACGAACCCGACGCTGCACGCCATCGCGGGGCACACCAACATGCCGATGGCGGAGTACTTCCCGACGCCGGAGTGGTTCCAGGAACGCCAGGAGGAACAGGAGTCCACATACGCCGACGCCATCTTCGAGAACCCGCCCTCGCCGGAGAACGGCTCGATTCCGCTGCCCGACGAACCCGGTATCAGTACCCAGCTGAACCACGAGGCGCTGGAACACTTCGCCGTGGAGTGAGCCATGACGGACATCAAATTCGAGTACAACGTGCCGGTCTTCGCCGGTGCGCCGGAGACCGGCGACGACGAGCCCGTCCACCGCGACACCCCCGAGTACGAGGCGCTGGACTGGGAGACGACCAGAGCGGGCATCGAGAAAGCCGAAGAGCTGGGCTTCGACGCCGCGTGGGCCCCCGACCACCTGATGCTCGGCCGAGACCACGCGGAATACGAATGCTGGACCCTGCTGTCGGCGATGGCCGGATTCACCGAGGACATCGACGTCGGCTCGCTCGTCCTCTGTAACGACTACCGCAACCCGGCGCTCGTGGCGAAGATGGCCGCGACGCTGGACGTCGTCTCGGAGGGACGGCTCCAGCTCGGCCTCGGCGCGGGCTGGCACGAACCGGAGTACGACGTCTACGGTTGGGAGTACCGCGACGGCTTCGAGCGGCTGATGCGCCTCGACGAGTCGATTCGGCTGATGAAGCGCATGTGGGACGCCGGGAGCGAGGGCGCGAGCTTCGACGGCGACCACTACCAGATTGCGGACGCCTACTGCGCCCCAGAGCCAGTCCAGGACCCGCACCCGGAGATTCTCGTCGGCGGCCAGGGCGAGCAGGTGACGCTGAAGCTCGTCGCCAAGCACGCCGACGTGTGGAACACGGACGTGTTCAACGGCGACGTGGAGACGCTGGAACACAAAATCGGCGTCATCGAAGACCACTGCGAGACGGTCGGGCGCGACCCCGACGACGTCGAGTACTCCTGGGACGGCCACGTCATCTGTACGCGCGACGAGGAGAAACTGGACCGGCTGCTGGACCTGATGCTTCCGATACAGTTCGAGGAAGAGTACCAGGACCAGGCCCCCATCGAGACGGAGGCAGACGCCCGCGAGTACTTCGTCATGGGGACGCCCGAGGAGTGTGCCGAGGCCATCGAGCGCCGCATCGACGCCGGCGTCACGAAGTTCCAGGGCTGGTTCATCGACTTCCCCGACACCGGCGGGATGGAACTGTTCGCCGACGAGGTCATGCCGCAGTTCTCCTGAACCGCCGTCTTCCCCGTTTTCCGCCCCGAACCACTGTTCGAACAGCCGCAACGTCTATACATCCCCCGCCCATCCGTCCGGCTATGACGGACAACGTTCCGGTCAAGGCGGCACAGACCTCCTTTCAGATAATCAACGAGCTCCGGCGGATGGAGGGGGCCGGCGTCTCGGAACTCGCGGCGGCGCTGGACAAGCCGACCAGTACGATTCACGACCACCTGCGCACACTCGAAGAGGAGGAGTACCTCGTCAAGTCGGACGGGGAGTACTACATCGGGACCCGCTTCCTCGGCATCGGCGAACAGGCCCGGGCACGCCAGAAGGTGTACAGCATCGCGCGGCAGGAGGTCGACGACCTCGCCAAGGAGACCGGCGAGCACACGAACCTCATGATAGAGGAGCACGGCCGGGGCGTGTTCCTCTACAAGTCCCGCGGCCCCGACGCCGTGCAACTGGACACCCACGCGGGGATGCGCGTCCCGCTCCAGACGACGGCGCTGGGCAAGTCGATGCTCGCGTTCCGCCCCCGCGAAGAGGTCGACGACATCATCGACCGCCACGGCCTGCCACAGGTCACCGACAAGACGATTACGGACCGCGAGGAGCTGTACGAGAAACTCGACGAGATTCACGAGCGGGGGTACGCCTACGACGACGAGGAGCGCGTCAAGGGGATGCGCTGTGTCGCCGCCCCCATCACGAACGACGAGATGCGCGCCATCGCGGCGATAAGCGTCTCCGGTCCCAAGAGCCGCATGCGCGGCAAGGAGTTCCAAGAGGACATCCCGGACAAGATTCTCTCGAGCGCCAACGTCATCGAAGTGAACCTCACGTACTCGTAGCGCGGGGGCAGCGTCCCCCGAAGGGAAACAGTTAGGATGCTCCCCCGTCCAGAGGTCGGTGATGCAATTCGTTCGATACACCACCGGAGGCCCGGAGCAATGGGGCGTTCGCCGCGACGACGAAATCGTCCCGCTCACGGGCATGCGCGAGGACGTGACGTACCAGCAACTGACCGACGACGGCTTCCTGACGGTCGCCGCGGACGCAGCCGACGCCGCGGCCGACCGGGCAGTCCCGGTCGAGGAGACGCGCCTGCTCGCGCCCGTGCCACGGCCCGGGAAGATAGTCTGTGTGGGCCTGAACTACCACGACCACGCCGAGGAACAGGACGAGGAGGTCCCCGAGCGCCCGCTGCTGTTCGGGAAGGCTCCCACGAGCGTCACCAACCCCGGCGACCCCATCATGAACCCGGCCGAAATCGAGGAACTCGACTACGAGGTCGAACTCGGCGTCGTCATCGGCCGCACCGCGAAAGACGTCCAGGCCGACCAGGCACGTGATTACATCACGGGCTACACCGCTATCAACGACGTGAGCGCCCGCGACGCGCAGTTCGAGGACGAGCAGTTCCTCCGCGGGAAGAGCTACGACACGTTCGCGCCGATGGGGCCGACGCTGGTCCCGGACTCCCACATCGACCCCGGCAGCCTCGACGTCGCCTGCCGGGTCAACGGCGAGACCCTCCAGGAGTCGAACACGGAGCAGTTCATCTTCGGGGTCGAAGAGCTCGTCGAGTACATCAGCGGGGTCATGACGCTCCGGCCGGGCGACGTGATTTCGACCGGGACGCCGGGCGGTGTCGGCATCTTCCGTGACCCGCCGGAACTGCTGGAGGCTGGCGACGAGGTCGACGTGGAGATAGAGGGCGTCGGCACGCTGACCAACCACGTCGTCGACGAGTGAGGATGGACGGAGGCACAGACCGGCGGTTGGCGGGCGACCACGTCGTCGTCACCGGCGGCGCGCGCGGCATCGGTCGCGGCATCGCCGTCCGGTGCGCCCGGGCGGGCGCTGACGTGTCGCTGTTTGACTTGCGGTCCGACGCGGCGAAGGAGACCGCGGCGGCCGTCCGCGAGGAGGGGGGCGACGCCGCCGTCTACGATGTGGACGTGACCGACGAGGCGGCCGTCGAAGCGGCCGTCGCCGAGGCCCGCGACGAACTGGGGCCCATCGACGGGCTGGTCAACAACGCGGGCGTCCAGGAGGCCATCCCCCTGTTGGAGACCAGCGAGGCCGACTGGGACCGCCACATGGACGTCAACGCGAAAGGGACGTTCTTCGTCGCCAAACACGTCGCCACCAGCATGATACGGGACGCGGTGGCGGGCAGCGTGGTCAACGTCTCCTCCGTCGGGGCGGAGCGGCCCTTCGCCGGACAGGGGGCCTACGGCGCGTCCAAGGCCGCGGTGCTGGCCTTTACGACCGTGCTGGCGAAGGAACTGGTCGAACACGACATCACGGTCAACGCCATCAAGCCGGCGACCGTGGACACGCCGATGGTCGAGCAGTGGCTCGAAGAGCGCGCCGGCCAGTACGACAAGACCGAGGACGAACTGCTGGCCGAGGCTGTCGACGAGCACATCCTCGACCGCATCGGCCAGCCGGAGGACGTCGGCCACGTGGCAGTCCTGTTGCTCTCCGAGGAAGGCAACTGGATTACCGGCGAGGCCGTCGCAGTCGACGGTGGATACCTGAAACGGTGACGGAACCGCGGAGCTCGCCCCGAACTGAGCGGTGTCCCCCGGAGCGCTACTCGTGGCCCGAGACCGCAATCGGCTCGTACGGTTCTTCGAGGTACTCCAGGTCAGAGTCCGACAGCGAGATGTCCAGGGCCTCGACGGCGTCTTCGAGGTGTTCGACGCTCGTCGTCCCGACGATGGGGGCGTCGACCCAGTCCTTGTGCAACAGCCACGACAGGCCGATTTGGGCCATCGTGGCACCCTTGTCCGCGGCTAGCTCCTCGACCCGGTTGTTGATTTCTTGGCCGCCGTTCTCGTGGTAGCCGTGGCCGTAGCCTTCGACTTCCTCGCCGCGGGTCGTCGTCTCCAGTTCCTCGTGGGGCCGGGCGAGATAGCCGCCCGCCAGCGGGCTCCACGGGAGGACGCCGACGTTCTCCCGGTCACACAGCGGCAGCATCTCGCGCTCCTCCTCGCGGTAGACGAGGTTGTAGTGGTTCTGCATGGTGACGAACCGCTCCAGGGCCAGGTGCTCGCTCGTGTGGAGCGCGTCGGCGAACTGGTGGGCCCACATCGAGGACGCGCCGATGTACCGTACCTGGTTGCGCCGGACGGCGTCGTCGAGCGCGCGCAAGGTGGTCTCGATAGGGGTGTCGTAGTCCCACCGGTGGGTCTGGTAGAGGTCGACGGTGTCCATCCCCAGCCGGTCCAGCGAATTCGACAGCTCCTGCTCGATGGCCTTCCGCGAGAGCCCTTGGCGGTTGGGGTCATCGCCCATCTCGCCGAACACCTTCGTGGCGACGACCTGCTCGTCGCGGTCGTACCCGTCGAGGGCCGCGCCGAGTATCTCCTCGCTCTCGCCGGTCGAGTAGACGTTGGCCGTATCGAAGAAGTTGATGCCGAGGTCGACGGCGCGGTCGATTATCTCCTGGCTCTCGTCTTCGGACAGCATCCACTCCCTGCCGCTGCCGAAGCTCATGCAGCCGAGACAGAGCCGGCTGACTGTCATACCGGTAGTACCCAGTGTGGTGTACTCCATACTCGACCCTCAAGCGGCTGGGGCTTATACCTGTGTGACGGGTCCCAAGGAAAGATTAAGTAACGCGGTCGGAGTGGGTTCGATATGGTACTGGACTCGCACACACATGCATGGGCAGCGCCGAGCGCGGAGCACCCGTGGACGAACGGGCCACTGCTGGACGTCGTCGACACCTTCGACGTACACACGGTGTACACGGCCGAGCGACTCGTCGCCGACATGGACGAACACGGCGTCGACGAGGCGGTCGTCGTCGGCTACCCCATCTGCGACTGGACCGACAACCACTACACCGTCGAGGTCGCCCGCGAGCACGACCGTCTCTACGGTATCGTGATGCTCGACCAGTTCGCGGACGACGCTGCCACGCAGTTGCGGGAGTCCATGGCCATCGACGGCGTGCTGGGCGTCCGACTGGGTGCAGCCTGCCCCTACGACGAGATGTGGGAGCGGTTCGACCCGAGCGTCGACTGGCTCCGGGACGCTATCGACGAGACCGAGTTCTGGGAGACGGCGGTCGAAACCGACGCCGCGGTCCAGATACTCTGTGACCACACACAGCTGGACCAGGCCCTCGAACTGGTCGAGACCTACCCCGAACTGACGTACCTGTTCGACCACTTCGCCCACGCCGGCCCGGAGACGCCGACCGACGAGGGGTCGTTCGCGCAGTTCGCCGACCTGGCCGAGTACGACAACGTCGCGGTGAAGGTCTCGGAACTCCCCCACATGTCGGAGGAGCCGTTCCCCTACGCCGACATGCACGACCACGTCCGGTGGTTCCTCGACCAGTTCGGCCGGGAGCGCGTTATCTGGGGGTCGGACTACCCGAACGTCAGCGACGTCGCCGGCTACGCGGCGGCGCGCCACTGGCTGGACCACGTGGACGGCCTCTCGGACGCGGACCGGGAGTGGCTCACCGGCCGCGCGTTTCGCGAACACGTCGGTATCGAGTGACGGCCGGCACCGGGAGCCGACACCGACCAACGGCTACGGCGGCACCGACAGCTAGCGTCCGGCTCGCCGGGAGCGACATCTCGCTGACAGACACGGACGGCAACACCCGATTCCCAGCCCGTGAGCATGGCCGCCGGCGAGGCCTTGCAAGACCGGCGCACCGACGCCGAAGCCGCCGACCGCACGGTCGTCGCCGGCGGCACCCGTGTCTCGAACAGCTCGATGACCTGCTGGAACGCCCGACCAGACACCCGGCCGGGATGCTGGCGAGCGACGACTGACCGGGCCGCTCGTCGGCAACGCCGTCGGGACCGCAGCCTCTCGTCAGCCAGTGGCCGCCTTCGCGGACGGTACCGGATGTCTCCGCAGGTGATAGACATACAACCCTTCCGGGAATAGAGATACCATGTACCGCCGTGCTCTCCTCGGAACCGCGGCTGCGCTGTGTGGCCCTCGCCGGGTGTGGTCGGTCGAGCAACGACCAGTCCGGCGCTCGGGCCCCTCGGGCGAGCTTCCGTATGGAATCAGTCACGGACGGCAACATCGCCAGACGGGTGTATGGGACCGTAGCATCCGACGACACGGACGCGGCGCGGGTTCTCGAACAGGCTCGAACGAACGACGCCGCAACGGTGCAGGGGCTCGCGCCCCCACTCCGACGGCCGTCGTATCGTCTACGATGACGCAGTCTACGAGGTGTCGTTGACAGTTACGGACGAAACACCGGTGGTCGTGTTCCCAGTGACTCTCGCGGACCTGGCAGCCGAGCGCGTCACCGTCCGAGGGGACGACAGCCGGGTTCGGTTCGAGACGCTCCCGACCGTCGACCGTGCGGCACTTGTCGCAGCGGGGCTCGGAGACGGCGAGCCGCTGGGAACCCGGACGGAGCTCGTCTACACCGACAGCGAGCGTCTCACTGCCCGAGGAGGCGTTCGCCTACTACAATGAAACCAGCGGCGCGAGCCGTTCGAGACACACCGGACAGCTGATGTCGTCGATGAGGAAGCAGGCCGCTACCTGGCGGACTCAGAAAGGGCGAGGCCGCCTCGGTCGTCCCCCGACCCCGCAAGCACCGCAGGCACGAGGCGCGCAGCGGGGTTCCCGTGAGCGAAGCGAACGGGAGCAAGCGAGACTGCGTCTCGCGTGGTCGCGGGACGTCGAGCGGCCGAGGGCTTTCGAATGTCCTCTCCCGCCGAATCAGACTAGTAATTAGTCAGCTGTTGCCGGCGACCAGGTCCTCTATGAACCGGAAGCCGTTCACGAACGTCACCGAGTCCCCGTATCCTTCACTCGCGAGCACGGTCTCGGCCCCCTCGCCGGCCGCGATATCCGTCGTGTAGATGTACACCTCGGTCGCCGTCCCCGCACTGAGGCGCTGGGCAGCCAGGGCGGCCAGGGCGGCGTCGGCACGCTCTACCTCGTCGGCGGGCCGGTCGTCGGCGTTCGCGATGTACCGCTGGACGCCGTCCATCACCCGCGAGACGATAGGCTCTGAAAACTCCAGCGGCGGCGCGACCGTCGCCCAGCTCTCGTCGATCGCGGTGTCAACTGGCACGTCCTCGACGTCCGGATCGTCGACGGTCAGCTCCTCGTACACTCGTTCGGGGAGGACGAAGGTGATGTCGTTCCGGCCAGCGAACCCCCGAACGGCCTGGTACCGACTATTTGACGGTTCCCCCATCGCGACGAACAGGCCGGTGTCGGCGATGTGGAACGCGCTCACGCGTCGTAGATCGTGTCGCCGTCGCCGACGTTCACCTCATCTAGAGATGCCCCAGCCTCCTTGATGTCGTAGTGTTCGAGGACGACGGGCCGCAGCGCCTGCAGAATCATCTCCGCGGCCAGCGGCGAAATATCGAGGTCCTCGGCCATCAGCCGGTGGGTCACCTCGCCGCGATCCCGAGCGACGGCGTAGGTGAGCGCCGTCGCGAGTCCGGCGACGCCGTGGCGGTCGATGTAGGTGTCGATGTCCGCATTCGTCTCGCGGCGGCCGACGGCGTCGATGAGCGCTGGCGTGATCGTGTACTCGCGGTCGCCCGCGGCCGTCGTCACGGTCAGGTCGATCGGGCGGGCGGCGTACCGACGTGGCTGCCCGTCGTCGGTGACGTCGACGACGCCGGCGTCGACGAGCCGGTTGACGTAGCTGTAGGCGGTCCCCTGGGCAAGTTCGAGGTCGTCCATCACGTCCTGGACCGTCGCCTCGCCTTCCCGAGCGAGGTACGCGTACAGCTGAGCCAGCTGTGGCTCCTCGAGGAGGTCCGCGACCGAGAGGAAGTCGCGGACGATGTCGCCGTCAGCGCGATTTGAAGTGCGTGACACGGATCGTTCTTGATTACAGTTTACAGCGAATCAGTAAAGAGTGTTTGGGTCACTTCGCCGGCGCCGCGACGAGATGCTCCTCGAGGTCGCGCGTCCAGTACGTCGCGAGCCCGCCCGGACTACAGCGGGCGCACAGCTGCAACGGGCCTTCGAGGTGCCCCAGTTCCACGCGGAACCGGGTGAGCGCCGCAAGCGAGTCGACGACCAGCCCACAGCCGTCACAGGCGACGTGATCGCGCTCGTAGGGATCCGGATCCGCCTGAATCGCACAGTCGACGCAGATCGGGTGAGTGACCCGTTCGTCTTGTCCCCAAGTGTGGGCCTCGCCAGTCTCGGTACCGGGCGGAGCGTCGCAGAACGCACAGCCGACAAGCGTTTGCTGCATCACTCTTCCTCCGCATCGGCGTTGTGGCCGGCCGTCCAGTCACGATGGAAGACGGCCAGCTGCGTCAATGAGTCGAATGCGAAGCCGCTCGGCTCGTGAACCAGAACGTGGTCCTCGGGAACCTGCATGACTACGTCCGCGTCGACAGGCTCGTTGATCCACTGTTCGATGTATGTGTAATTAGTCAGCGAACAGGTATAGAACACCCATAGATTGCTCTGTATAGGAAAATATGGACTGTAAGAAAACTTCAAAAGTGTGGAATAGATAATATACACCTTTGAAAGGAACATATGAATCTAGAAAGAGACAAAATTAGTGTAAAATTTGGCATTAATACAGTAAATCTGGCGGGACAGCTAATATATTCCCATATTTGGAACAAACACGGGGCAGAAAGGTCCTAGAACCGAGCTAATATCCGGTCAAAGTCGATTGTCTGGCGGTAGAACTGCCAAACTCGTACCGGATTGCCTGGAGAGCAAGCCTCACTCATTCGGCGAACCCGCCATCCCCTTCGAGGTAGGCGGGTTCGTCTAGATTCTAGGCAACTAATTTCGTCTTGGCAACTGTGACACGAGTGAAGAGGCCAAAATACGATATCGTACCAATCCGTCCGTTCGCTTTCTACGGAGATTATCGCAGTTGCGTCTAGCGATACTACAGAACAAATTCGCTTAAGGTCGCGTACGTGTTTACCCCGAAGGTTCGACGGCAGGCACGGTCTGAGCGGGTGGAGTCATCTCGTTGTTTCGGACGACTCGCCTGAGTTCGTCGTAGGAATTGCGTCCCTGCTGGCGACGTGGCGCCAGCAGGGACAGCACCGTTTCGTGAACGAACATTCCGCGGTCATTGCGGAGTGTGCCGATGATTTTCCGGAGAACGACTGATTCACGAAGTGCGTTCTCGGCGGCGTTGTTCGTTGGTGAGACCGCTGGCTCACCGACGAAGGTGAGCCAGTGGTCGATCCCGCCGTCGATCTTGCCGAGCAGTGTTGCCACTGGTCCGTCGGCATCTGACCGTTCAACGAGTGTTTCAAGCCCGCTCTGGGCGACACGGTGCATCTCGGCTCGTTCTCGATCCGTCGGGTCGGTCTCCAGCCAGGACTGGAGACCGACGAACATCTGCTTGAGATACCGGTAGATCGGCTCAGCCTCGTCATGGTCGGCAGCGACATCCTCGGCCTCACGAAGAATGTGTGCCCAGCACCGCTGGAGATTGTTGCTGAAGGCTGGATACGCCGTCCACCCGTCACAGACAACCGTTCCCGCGAAGTCCTCCCCGAGGACTTCCGCGGGAACATCGTGACCACGACTCTCTCTGACTGCATAGAGCGTGTGCTCGTCGGTTCTGAACGTCCAGATCCATGCTTGCTCACCGTCTCGTTTGACGCCGGTTTCGTCAACGTGGACGAACTCAGCGGTCTGGATCTGGCGGCGGATCTGCTCGTACTCACAGCGACCGGCGCGCGCAGCGCGCTCGGTCGCGTGCCATGCGGATGCACCCGAGAGATTCAGGTCGTGAAGCTGGTCGAGTCGGTCGGCGATCTTCCGGTAGGGAAGGCGGTACTCGTAGCGAGAAATCGCAGCGTTTGCGATGACGTTCACCCCGAACTGCCCCTCATCGGGGCAGTCGGGGTGTGAAGCAACCGTCTGCGTTCCACAAGAGTCGCATTCGTAGTGGTGGCAGTTGTACTGGGTGATCTCTGCCGCCTGTGGATCAGGAATTTCCTCGACGAGTCGAGGGCTGACGCCCTCGGACTCGTCAAAGTGTTCGCCGCATTCAGGACAACACTTGCAGGTAACCTCGATTTCCTCGTCAGGGTCGGCAACAGAGCGCCACTCTGGTTCGTGACCGTCTCTCCGGCCAGGTGTCCCACCATCAGTGCGAAGATCATCGTCATCGTCGTCTTGCTCGGTCGGCGACTCGTCAGTCGCCGACCGTCGCTTGCTGGGTGGAGTGTGTGGATTCTCGTACTTCCGTAGGCGTGTTTCGAGTTCTTCGATCCGCTCGTCCTTCTGGTCGAGTTTCTCCTCCAACTCATCGATCCCACCTCGGAACGGCGACAGCAGGGCCGACGGGATGGTCTCCGCTGCTCGGAGACCATCCCTGAGAAGGCAAACCCGATCCCTGCTGACGCACCATACGTCCCTCGCGTGTCGCTATCTACGAGACAGTGACGAAATCAGCTGGGGCTAAACACGTACCAGAGCTCTATTCAGCAGCGAATTCAACGCCGGTAATCTCGAACCGTGCGCCACCCTCGTCACTCTCGGTTACACGAATATCCCAGCCATGGCCAGTACAGATTCTGGTGACGATTTGAAGCCCGTATCCAGTTCCTTTGGTACTTGTCGAGTATCCTGACTCGAATACCTGCTCGCGGTTGCCTTCAGGGATTCCTGGCCCGTCGTCAGCCACATAGAAGCCGTTCTCTATATCCCCAACCGTCACTGTCACATCGTCTCCTCCGTGTTCGACCGCGTTTCGGTAAAGGTTTTCCAGGAGTTGCTGGAGCTGACTCTGATCGGCGTGAATCGTCCGTTCGGTTTCTACTGTGAGCGTTGCCTCGGTGGTTTCAACATTACCCCAACAATTCTCGGCAGTGAAACTGAAATTCACTGGCTCAATGCTAGCCACATCATTCCCTTCTCGTGATAACGTCAATAGATGGTCAATCAGTGTTTGACTGCGAGCAAGTGCATCCTCAATACTGTCGAGATGCTCGCTGTCACACTCCGCTGATGCCAACCGCAATCGTCCTTGAGCAACGCTCAAGGGATTGCGGAGGTCGTGAGAGACGATACTGGCGAACTGCTCCAACTGGTCATTCTGATGTTCAAGATCGCGCTCCCGACGGCGCTTGTCGGTGATATCGTGGGCAATAAAAAAGCCCCCGATGATCACTCCATCACCATCTCGGATCGGGACAGACCGGAGTTCGAATATTTGATTCTCATGGGTGACCTCGAACGCTTCCTCGTTCCCTGCAAGGGTCGATTTCATGAGCGATTCGAGCCTGCCAACCACCTCTGCCGGGTACACTTCCACCTCGTAGATAGTCTTCCCCGTTAGGTCCTCGGGTGATAAATCGAGGTCATCGAAGCCTCCTCCAGCGACATACTGGTACCGCAGGTCCTCATCGAAGTAATGCACGCCCCCGTTTGGGAAGTTCTCTGCCAGCGCCTGAAACCGCGCTTCAGTCTGTTCGAGTTTTCGTTCACGGTCCTTGCGTTCAGTGATGTCTCGGAAGTACACGGACAGCCCCGTCTCGGATGGGTAGGCTCGGACTTCGAACCACGCATCCAGCGGTTCGGGATAATACTCCTCGAAAGAGACTGTCTCCTGGTTGTACATCGCCCGTTCGTACTTCGGCTTGAACTTTCGCTCAGTTGCGGCCGGAAACTCCTCCCAGACATGCTTTCCTTCAAGATCTCGCCCATCCGAATTGATGATCTCGTGGGCTTGGTTGTTGAGATGGGTAAACTGCCAATTCTTATCGAGTGCAAAAAACGCATCCGAAATCCGGCCGTAGATTTCTTCCAGCCGGTCATTTTGCTGTTTGAGTTCCTGTTTGTACTCCTTGCGGTCGGTAACATCACGCATGACACAGCGTGTGTTGACGAACGCGCCGTCTTCCCGGTTCACGCTTGTGGTGATCAGAACGTGTCGGATGGAGCCGTCCTTACTCACCATCCGTGCCTCGTGCTCTCGGACCTCCTCACCCGACCGTAACCGTTCCAGAATGTCGTCGATCACGTCTTGGTCGGCGTGAAAGTCGGCGATATGATGACCAACATATTCCTCACGAGAGTATCCGAGTGCCTCCAACTCAGCTGTATTCGCGTTTAGAATGGTCCCATCCGGCCCGACCCAGTGCATCGGTATTCCGGCGTTCTCAAAGAAATCGACATACTGTTGATAATCATCAGACTGGGGATCGTCCGCAGTCTTGCGGTTGGAGTCATCGTTAGAGTCCTGCGATCCCATCGTTCTAGTTGACAACTATCTTGGATTGTCATAGACCCTCTGGTGACACTTGAACACTACAGAAGAACGCTATATCAGTCGTTGTGAATACGGTTTCTTTATCCAGATGAGACTCTGAAACTGATACGGCTGTACCGGTTAGTACAGGCGCTACCTTGTATAGCGCTTTGATCGGAGCAAGTCAGTAAATGAGCTTGAGAATTGGTTGGACTGGACGACTCAATATAGACGGGAAATATACTATATTTACGGGAATATTTTTACTCTTTCCCACACTATGGGTGAATACATCATGTCGAAGACAACAGACGAACGAGGACGGATCTACCTCCCGAAGGATGTCCGAGACCGGTTCGGTGACCAGTATCGTATCGTTGAGCTCCCGAGCCACGTCGCACTCTTCCCAGTTGACGAGGACCCGCTAGAGGGCCTTCGAGCGGCCGTTGGTGATGCCTTTGCAGAGGCAGAGGCCGACAAGTTGAAAACTGAATCGCGGAAGGCGATCTCACGAGAGGTTCAAGAGGAAGCGAAAGATCGGACACAGGATGGCGAGGCGTAAGTCGTGTACGTTGAAACTGACTTTCTCACCGCACTGTTGAAGGACGACGACTGGCTTCAGGACGCTGCAATCCGTGCCCTCGAAGAGCACGATGACATACATACCTCGATACTCGCGTACGCCGAGGTTCTGGTGCTGTTCTACGACCGTGAGGCGGCCGAGTACGAGATCGATGCGCCGCGGGCGATTACCAACCTACTCGAACTGGTTCCAATCGTGCCCGAAAAGCACGAGGAGGCGGTTCTGGCCGCCGCAGCGTTCCTCGACGAGTACGATCTTACCCCGTTCGATGCACTCCATGCTGGACTCGTCACAACCGGCGAAGAGCGAGTTCTTTCGACCGAGCAGGACTACGACACTGTCGGCCTCGACCGCACATCGCTGGAACCTGCGCCCTCAGAATGAATCTGGTGGATACACCTGTACTGACCAGAAGGTTCACGAATCGTTGCTTGAAGCCAGAACCCGAGCGATGTCGTTTGAAACGAATACCACAGAACGACGCCCGACCCGTCACAGCCGTTGTGAACGACTGAATCGCTCTGGTCGCTCCGTTCGTGTTACGACCACTCACTACACTCCTGAAACAATGGGGTCGCTCCCGGTTCCTGCAGCTAGCAGACAGCAGCGTCGGCAGCAGCAGGGCACGTGCCACCGCGTCCAACAGCGTTGGTTCAGCGCCGATGCACGTCGTAGCCGGTGCGTGTCACAGGGTTAGGGTGAAGACTCCACCACAACGGGTGTGACGCCACCCGTCGCGGCTTTGTGGTCGCTGCTCTCCAGGAGGTCGAGGCCGACGTAGCGCTTCTCAAGCAGTCCCTCGGCGGTCCCCATATCCATCGCGAGGATTTCCGTTTGCGTTTGCTCCCGTCCGACCTGACGGGTCTTCTCGACGATGTCGTCGCCCCCGATCTCAACCAGTTTCTCCCAGACGCGTTTGATGGTCTGGCGATGTGGCTCCTTTCCGAGTTCGGCGGTCAGGGCTGTCTCCAGGTCGGCCTTGGTCATGAACACGCCGCTGCCGTCGGTTCGCTTCGTGGCAAACTCCGGCCAGCGCTTGGCGATGGTGATGGCGCGGTAGGTGTTCTGGCGGTTCGACCGCTCGACGAACATCGTCTTGACCTTCGACTGGCGACAGTTGGCGAAGAAATCCAGTGGCGAACTACTGGGTTCGATTCCGTCGGGCAGTCCCTCGGCGTCTTCCTGCTGGCCGGGGTCGGCTTCGAGTTGCTGGGCCTTGGCGATGGCACTTTTGGCAACGTCGTGGGTGGCCTCCTGCTGGTCTTCGACCTCGTCAAGCCGCTGTTCGTTCGTGGCGGCGTTGCCGACCGCCGTGGTGGCCACGTCATGCGTCTGTTCGAGGTCTCCTTCGAGAGCCTCGACGCGCTCCTGGAGGTCGTCGATGGTCTCGACCAGTAGCCCAAGAACACTCGAAACGGGGGGTGACACCTCGTCGTCGAGCTGGGCGACGAGTGCCTGCAGGTCGTCGGTGTCCAGGCTTTCGTGCCCGATATCCATGCCGAGTTCATCGGCGAGTGCTTGGTCGGTGGCTGTGCTGTCGGTCCCGCTGTCGGTGGGGGTCGGTTCTCGTGGCATCGTGACCACACTGCCCGTGCCCGGAATCGAACCGGGCAGCGCCGACCACGGCACGGGCTCTCGATGAGGCGGTCGGCGTTATCTGCGGGCCGTTAGTACGGTTGCCTCGTGGCAACGCTGGGCTGAGTGGCGCTGCTTCGTGGCAACTCCGGGGCGACCAGCACCTCTCATGGGTCAGCCCCCACTGTCTGGTGCGTGCCAGCCCACTCACACCGAAGCGAATCTTCGTCGACGCGACTCTCGTCGAGGTCGACGCCGTAGTGATTCCCGTGGCCCACCATCACCCCAGCACCTCCCGGCGCTCAATGGCGACATCGTGGGCGCAGTCACCGCGGCGGTACTGCTCGTAGTAGTTCTCGACGGTCGGGAAGTCGGCCGTCCACTCGGTGTAATGGACGAGACCACCGACCTTGTAGCGGAGTCGCCATTCGTCGGCCTGTGCCGGCGCTGTGTCGCTCCCGGCTGAGTCGGGGGTATCGGCTTTGGCCATCACCGCTCACCTCCTGTGAGTGCCTCGCTGCCCTGTGTGGCCGGGCTGTCACGCTGGCGGAGTTCGGTCACCGGGACACGAAACGTCATGAGGTCCTCGGCTCGGCGGATGGCCGTCGTCAACTCCCGGCGGCGCTGGCGGTTGCCGGCCGTGGCGTCGAGGCGCTGGATGGTTTCAGCGGCCAGGTCAGCCAGCAGGACGCCTGTGACTTCGTCGGCGGCCTCGTAGACGGCGGTGACGAGCAGGTGTGGCTCACTGTCGAGTTCGGTCAGGGTGACAACGTCGCCGACAGTCGGGGTGGTCATGCCGACGCACCTCCTCGTGACTGGGCGGCTGCGGGCCTGAACGAGCAGGGCACTTCAGAAACCGCCCCACCGCTGTCGAATGGGGTCCGGTCCTCGTCATCGAAGCGCCGCACGCGCTCTCTGAGCCCCCTCTCTCCTTTCCCTGAGTCCGGGCCCCAGTTTTCGGGGTAGCGCGTGATGTATTCAGTCTCTAACTCGTAGCGAAAATTACAATAAGAGGGGCTAATTACGGCAGTAGTACCAGCACAAAGTTGACTCCTTTGTACTGGGAAATTGTCAGAGGCACATGATACAGTCGCCCGCCGAAACCGGCGGGCGACTATATTGTGAGTGATCCCGAATTGAGTTCCCTGATAGCAACTGTTATCAAAGAGTTCTGTGTCCATTCTTGGAGGGTACCAGTCGGTACTCACTTGCCCAGTGAGTGCGTGCCTCTGACAGCAGCGACCGACTGTGCCCCTAGTTCTGACCGCTGAGCAACGGCGCTGTGCGGGGCGGTGCGCCATTACTGTGTCCCTCCATCGGCGACGGGCCGAGCTTGCGAAGACAGGCCTGCGAGTGTGTCGGCCTGGCGCTGGAGCAACTGTCTGCCAGCGTCAGTCAGCGTATACACGTTCGTACGAGCATCGAGTTCGTCGCGGTTGACGAGGTCCTGGTCGGCGAGCTGGTCGAGGTTCTGGTAGAGACGGCTGTGGTTGATCGGGTCGGCGTAGCGCTCGTCGAGGTAGTCTTTGAGTGCGAGACCATAGGGGTCGTCGTCGACGGCGGCGATGGCTTCCAACAGATCGCGCTGGAAGCCCGTCAAGTCGTAGTAGGTCGTCATCGGTTGCCTCCAATGGAATGCATCTGGCCAAGGCTGGGAGGTGACTTGGTAAGAGTCTGGGGCGCGCGTGACCGGAAGTGGATTTTCGCGGGTCCATTTTCGTCTCCGGCCCGCTGTGGCGTGGTCGTGGGCCGCTCAGCCGATGAACGGAAAGTGAACGGAAGTGAGCGGAAGTACCGCCGTCTGGTGGTTTCCGAATGAACGGAAGTGCTGGTCGGTGGCGAGCGATGCGACTCTTCGTGGGTGGGCTGGTCTGCTGTCATGGATTCAGTGCGACGTGTTATCAGGTACCAGGATTGGCGAGCCTGATGACTGTCACATGTAGATTTGGTGTACCCTCACCACTTAGTTGTTCCGCAACAACGGTTAATGCGAGACAAACAGAGTTAATCCAACCTTTCTTTGTAACTGCTCCCGGAAAAGAGAACCATCCGTGAGCGATCTAAGTGATGAAGGGGCTGAGACGCTCCTAGTAATCGGCCTTCATGCCGATCCCGTTGTGACTGCTCCAGAATTAGCAGAACAACTCAATATTTCGCCTCAGGCAGTCAATAAGCGACTGGATACTCTGGAACAAGATCAATTTGTAACCTCAAAAAAAGTCGGTGCATCAGCAAAGGTTTACTGGCTTACTGAGGCGGGAGAGCATGAGGTGTCAAATATCGGCCTGAGATGGCTCTAATGCCGAGGAGTCCAGTAGACGACCGCTGCGCCTCCAACCCTTTTTCGCCGAAGCTCATTTCGATCCACGAGCTTCTTGAGTCGGTAATTTGCAGCTTGGGTTGAAACGTCAAAAACATCTGCAACCTCGGGTGCTGTTAAAACTGGATCGTCTGTTTTTCGGAACAATGAGAGAATATTTTCGTAGCTTAGATTCTCCTCAATATCAGCGGATATCATACTCATTGTTTAGTCTTTAGTTGTTCCGGAGCAAAAATCTTATGGAGGAGCCGTTACAACGTATTAGATAGGAACACACGCGCCGCTGGTCGATTTCTCACGAAATCGCCCCGGTGCTGAGACACCGAGGCGCGTGGTTCCAGGTAAGAACCAATGGCAACTACGCAATCCAATCCACAAGAACGTACCGCACGCGAACTACTCACCCAGGGCCGCCCGCTGTTTCTCGGCGTCGACGGAGAGGGTGCCGCGCATTACTGGGACAGCTACGAATTCGCTGTGGCTATCGTTGAGACTGATGGGGCCGCTGAGAAAGTGGAATTGTCGGAGACACCCTTTGAAACGCTCTCGGAGTGGTGTGAGTACACTCGTGGCGAGCGTGGCTGGGACGTTGGTCCGCACGTCGGCGGCTCGCTCGTCGGCGATCTTGTCCGAGGTGTTGAGGCGTGAGCAAACCGAGTGTCAGCTGTACGGTTGAAAACCGCCAGCGAGTCCAGCGCGCTGCGCGTGCGCTCCGGGAGACCGTCCCGACAGTTTTGGTCGAAACGACGCCGCCGGTCCGCTCCGAATACGACGCCTGGACGCTCGATGCCGTGCTTCGGGACTGTGAAGGTGTGCCGCCAGAGGTAATGAGCGAGCTGGCGCTGGCTGGACTAACGTTACAGCCCACGCCGTCGCAGGCTGAGCATCAGCACGTCGTGGCGACGGCATAGGATAATAGAACCATATTTTCGTCGACCCCCCGGGGGTTGCAGGGGTATTGCTGGTCGACGAAAACAGTGAAGTGAAACCGGGCTCGAGATAGGCTGTGTCCCGGAAATCGGGCATGGTTACAGACGGACCCTTGGGCGGTTGAAGCCTTCGTGACGAAGCCGTCCCAGTAGGCGCTGGCGCTGTTACAGACGGACCCTTGGGCGGTTGAAGCCGCGCTCGCTGCCTCTCTAAGTGCCACTCGGCGTGTTACAGACGGACCCTTGGGCGGTTGAAGCCGCTCATGCATCCTCAAACACCTCCACGCCGATGCTTGTTACAGACGGACCCTTGGGCGGTTGAAGCCTGAAACACGACGCCGTCCAAGAGGCGGTCGAGCGGTTACAGACGGACCCTTGGGCGGTTGAAGCCTGAAACACGACGCCGTCCAAGAGGCGGTCGAGCGGTTACAGACGGACCCTTGGGCGGTTGAAGCAAAAACATCACGACGACGCCAGTCCATCTCAACAATAGTTACAGACGGACCCTTGGGCGGTTGAAGCATGCGATTTGTGGCCCTGGGGGGTCAGGTCGTCCCGGTTACAGACGGACCCTTGGGCGGTTGAAGCACCCGCCGCGTCGGAACCCACGCGATACAGTCCTTGTTACAGACGGACCCTTGGGCGGTTGAAGCCTTTGCCGAACGCCAGGTTGCCGCTACCCGCACCCGGGTTACAGACGGACCCTTGGGCGGTTGAAGCTCGGTATTGTCGATTGTCTCTACCGTAGGCATACGGTTACAGACGGACCCTTGGGCGGTTGAAGCAAGCGTAGACTGGCCGGAGCGGCCTCAACAGACGAGAGTTACAGACGGACCCTTGGGCGGTTGAAGCTGTTGCAGAAAGCCACCAACAAGCGGTATTACCACTGTTACAGACGGACCCTTGGGCGGTTGAAGCCAGTTGCGAAGGCACTCAAAGAAAACGAGGACAATCGTTACAGACGGACCCTTGGGCGGTTGAAGCGTCTGAGTCGGATTGAAACGGCTGTAACGTAGGTGTTACAGACGGACCCTTGGGCGGTTGAAGCTTCAGACGACCTGAACGACACAGACGTGGAAATTCTGTTACAGACGGACCCTTGGGCGGTTGAAGCTCCTGTCGGACGTGCATCGACGAGGGCGAGTATCCGTTACAGACGGACCCTTGGGCGGTTGAAGCAAGAACGGCACGCGGATTAACGACGCCGCTGACGCGTTACAGACGGACCCTTGGGCGGTTGAAGCTTTTTTGCACGCAACCGCGTAGCCACGCCCATATGCCGTTACAGACGGACCCTTGGGCGGTTGAAGCGCGGTCATGGAGAGGCTCATGTTGACCCACTCGTGTTACAGACGGACCCTTGGGCGGTTGAAGCCCACCCATCCCCGAGCACGAGCATCTGATACGGGTGTTACAGACGGACCCTTGAGCGGTTGAAGCCCCAACGACTGGTATCACGTCGAAAAGTTAGAAGAGTTACAGACGGACCCTTGGGCGGTTGAAGCGGAGAACGAGAGCTTATCATCCGCTACCTCCGAAAGTTTCAGACGGACCCTTGGGCGGTTGAAGCTTGACAAGCGTGTCCGCGGTCGCCGGAATTAGCTGGGTTTCAGACGGACCCTTGGGCGGTTGAAGCTCTTTGACCATCGACCAGTCGTCGCTGAGGACTGTCGTTTCAGATGGACTCTTGGGCGGTTGAAGTCTCGGTGTCGGGATTCCGCAGAACCTGAAGATTATGTTTCAGACGGACCCTTGAGCGGTTGAAGCCCGATGGCGGCGGCGTAAGCCCGGTATCTACTGCCGGTTTCAGACGGACTTTCGGGTAGCTGAAGCTACTCGTCGGTGATCTCGTTCAGGCGGTTGAAGCATGAGATGCACTGTAGAAGAACGACCAACATATAGGGTGTGGTACTGGTGAGATCAGTCTTTCATCTCCTGCTGAATGTGTGTCTCTCCCTGCTGAATGTGTGTCTCTCTCCGGCTGAAAAGGAGGTGTATAGTGAGTATCCAACGAACACAGTCCCGGTTGTTCCAGACAATCCTTCCGTACCAAGAATTGCCATTTGAAAACTAAGCACATGATTGAGACTGTTTTGTTGACTGCAGAACTCCTTCCTAGGACTACGGATACTCGTGCTCAATCACTTGCGCTCCACTCGCATTGCGGACATAGATGGTGTCACCATTATTATTCCAGATGGCCGCATCTGAACCCCAGTAGAGTTCTGTCTCTGAGTCTGTGCCTGAGCCAGTGTAGAGTGTGATTGTCGCTCCCGAAGCTACTGTTACGTCGCTGGGGACCGTATAGACGTGATCTGCATCATCTTCCACTTCCCAATCCGAAATATCAATAGAGTCTTCATTCGTATTCTTGAACACAATATACTCGTCATTCTCATTCTCATGATCGTTCCCATCGGCATCAGCATGGACTTCCTCTACGACTAGGCCACTCTCTGACTGCCCCGTTGATGGGGTCTCCTGCTCGAACGACCAGACCCCTACATCCGCATCCTGCGCATCTGTTTCAGCGCCACTAAACTGGTCCCGTTTGCTGAATTCTGATTCATATAATCGTGCGTATCCCTGCTCGAGCAGCTCACGGTTGAACAGAGACCCATCGTCATAGACATAGACCAATAGCCGGCCGTAACTACCGCGCCTATCGGCTTTTTCATCGACAACGACACGTATCTCTTCCCCGTACGTGAGTTCGGTACGCGCGAATTCACTCGCCTTGTGGCCCCAATCACGAAGGTGATCCCTGCCGTTGTCAGAATCGGGTATTTCCTCCCACTCATCAGGATCTGTTTCAGTATGTACTTCGGGTGTATCAACGCCAAGTAAACGAATTGTGTCGGTGTCCCCGTTCTGATATCGGATATCTATGGTATCACCATCAATGATTTCCGTAACTGTAACCTCAAACTCAGTTTGATTGGCTCGGTCTGGTGTCGGTGTTGGAGTGGGTGTCGGCGTCGGCGTTGGCGTTGGTGTCGGCGTTGGGGTGGGCGTCGGCGTCGGTGTCGGCGTCGGTGTCGGTGTTGGAGTTGGAGTGGGTGTCGGAGTTGGGGTGGGTGTTGGTGCCGGTGTCGGTGTTGGAGTTGGAGTGGGTGTCGGAGTTGGGGTGGGTGTTGGTGCCGGTGTCGGCGTTGAAGTTGGAGTGGGGGTCGGCGTTGGCGTGGGTGTTGGAGTTGGTGTTGGAGTGGATGCCGGCGTTGGCGTGGGTGTTGGAGTTGGTGTTGGAGTGGATGCCGGCGTTGGAGTTGGTGTCGGGGCCTTTGTTGATCTGGGCTCGGATTTTGGCGGTGGAGTTGACGCTGATGTTGGCTCAGATGTAGCTGTTGGAGATGTGCTCACAGGGGAGCCAGATACTGGAGTTTCTGTCTGTGTTGATCTATACATCTGAGCCTGTTCTGAACTTTGAGCTGGTGCCTGCTCGCCTGACTGCGTGGACGCTGATTCCGAACTGACTGTCGATTCGGGGGTCTGTGTAAGTGCCCCACCATACCGAGAGCCAGAAGAGATGTCCTGAGTACTTGATGATTCAGAGACAGTAATCAATGGTGTTGTGCCAATCATGAGAACCATAGATATCAAAATAAGATACCCAAACGAAGCAAAGGTCGGTTTTATACGTGTGTGGGCCTGAAACCCCGGAACCGCTTTCAAATGCGTATTAACCGTATCACGTATCCCAGAGAGGTTAATCAACACAGCCAGTGGGAAAATAAAAGCACATCCAAAGATGGCTATCCCTAGCATAAAAATGACGCCTGCAACTCCACTAACTAGGAGACCTGTAGATAAATATACAATTATGAAATAAACTGCTACAATAACAAAAAACGCTGATATGGACGCGAATATTCGGCTGTCTGACCTTACACCAGGGATATTTCGTTCCTGGAGGTATGTGTGTAGCCCCAATCCATTCAAAAGTATAACTACTGGCAGCGTTATCGAGAGAATCGTAAAAAGGATACCGAGTAAACCAATGATGGCGGCCCACACAGATTGAATCGCCATTACAGTCCATGGTGTATTGTAAGTGTTTTGTAATATACGGCTTACCGAACTGTAGAAGGTAAGCCACTCCTATTGAAATTACCTCTCGGTTCGGATACTGTCACAACATCTGTATCCCGCAGAACTGGGACATACCGAGCAAAAGATTACACAGGGGCGAAGACGGTTTTACTCCCGAAGAATTTCTCCGTCACTAGGGGCGGGGGCTGCCTCCAAGTCACCAAGCAGTACCATCACTTCATCATGTAGACGCCTTGCGTTAGCTGGAATTGGCCCGAGCGCGAGTCAGTACGACGCCTGGACGCTCGACGCCGTGCTTCGGGATGCTGATGGGGTGCCGCCCGAAGTGCTCAGGGAGCTGGCGCTCGCCGGGTTGACGTTACAGCCGACGCCGTCACAAGCCGAGTATCAGCACGTGGCGGCGACGGTGTAGCGAAAATCGCTAACCAACAAACGTAGGCACTACTGCTTGTTTGTAAGTTAGCCAATTCCCGATCCGCTTTCTGACCGTCGTTTGTTGCTCGGGAGTTCTTCTGAAACAACTTCTCGGTAAGCGTGCGTCTCGCCCAGATGAGAGTCTAGAATACGTATCCAATCTGACTGGCCGTCTGATGTTATAGACGGTAAAAAGCTCACCATCGCCCCACTCGATTATTTCAGGTCGTATACTTTGATAGCGACCTTGACTGGTGCACCTGAATCGATATTGAATCGGTACACTTCGTGATCGTCGTATCCCGGTAACTCTGTCTCAAATTGCTTGTGACTCTTCGTCGCCTCCTCCGCCTTCCCACGTATCTCATCGAACCTCGCTCTCCTAGAGAACATCATCAAACACGCATGCGAATCTCGGACCGTTAGATTCCCCAAGAGCTGGTCGATAGCGTCCACAAACTGAGCCGGTCCAGACCAGAACTTGCACTCTGCAACGAACAGATTCCGGTTTTCGTACGGAAGCAGAATGTCAGTCTTCCCACTTCGGTTGAAAGACTCGCCCTGTGCAATCCCGGCGTAGTGAGAGTTGATCCCTGCGAGAAAAATATCACGGAGGGACTCCTCATCCAGATCTCGAACCCTTTCAGCAGATTGTTCGATATTTACTCCCAGATCATCGATAATCCCTAGAATCTCCAAATAATGTTTATCTGGAACAATATCCGGAGAACTGCTGTCCTCAAGCTTCGGAAGCTCAATACTCCGCTTCTTTTCAGGGACTACGAACCCTTGACTTGTAGAACTGCCTGTGTCAACACCGAGGTCCTCCAGAACCTTCGTCTTGGTTTCAACTTCGCCTTGCCGCCTTTCAATCGCCGAGCGAGCCTTACTTTCAGATTTCTCCCGCATCTGCCTAATGTCGGAATTGAGGTTCTCAACCCACGAGCGGACATCATTCTTCCAATCCTCGATATCAGAATGAAGTTCCTCTTTCACCTCTTCCGCATCCCGGTTCTGCGTCCGGAAATCAAAGTATCTCACAACCTCGCTATTCCTGAGGCTGTCGTACAATGGAGGACTGAAATTGTAGCTGCTAGGCTTGTAGCGGAATAATTTTTTATCTCCATCAAACTGGAACTTTACCTTCAGCCTCTCGTACTTTCTAGTCGATGTACCTCGACCTGGGGTTGGAATCCCATTTCGGTTTTGAACTTCTTTCTCAACCTGTCCTCCGTCCTTTTTGATAACGTCGTGAAGTTCGATCTGAGAAGGAGTATATTTTGAAGAGAAAATTATCGCTAGAGAGTCCGTACTGTTTTCATCTAACTCTTCTGAGGTAAGCGATAAGATCTCGTCCATCATCTCTTCCTGCTTCTCTCTTTTCAGGTCGCGGAAATTATAATCGCAGAATAGAGCATTTCGATTCCTTGCCATTACAGAGACTCACTGATGCAACATATTGGTACTTTCCCCATGCTAAGAACTGCTGACCGATACCGATGATTAGTCGACCCTCTGTACTACTCAGCTCTTAATTCGGGTCACAGTAGGTTCTAAGTTGTGTTGTATTAGTATTCAGGTCCGAATCCGCTTGGCTCGATCCCCAGCATGCGTCATCACTGCGAACGCACAGACGACAATCCCTGAAACCATCATTCGAAACATCGACGTTGGCTCAATATTGACGCCGGCAGTGTGATAGGCGGCAATAGCAGTGCCGGTGACCCCGGCGGCGACGAGATCGATCATTATAGCGGAGTCGTCACAGACACTGAGGAGTTCGAAGCACAGAAACCACCAAATCTTCAACCGGTAAAGAACACTCTGTAGGTGCATGGCCAACGTCATTCTTGGTATCCTATCTTGGTTGCAGGAATGGTCCGCTGTTATCTCTGGCATAGGTACACTCATACTCACATCCTTTCTGGTGATCTTGTACTATCGCCAGAATTCGATACAGGAAGATCAACAAGACCTTCTAAGACGTGAGCTTAACCGAGAGGTTCGGCAAGAGCACTCAGAAACTCTGAAGAAACGAATCCGTGCTTGGCATGGAGATATGGATGAGGTTAGTGTGCCCGAGACAGGGTGGTTCTCTGATGAAACTAATCTTCCGAAGGTTCAAGCTGCGACTGTAGACCCCGCTCCACCGATTATTCAGGTTGTTGGTGAAGATCCAGAATTTCGCGTGGTTCCTGAAGCAATTGAGGATGATCGGTATCTGCAGGATCTTCTGAATAACCATGCATCCGACCTCTATAAACTGAAAGAAGAAATTGAGAGCCAGTATTCTGATTTCGTCAAGGCAAAAGAGGCCTTCGTCACGGCGTACCCTGAAGCGACAGCTATCGAGACAGATAACTACGCTATTCGACCGAGATCTGAGTTTGCGAAGTGGGTGTTCGAGCGAGCAGTCATGCTCAATCGCACTCAGATTGCAAGAGAAAAAGAAAAATTGAAAGATGTCGCCGAAAGTCGGATTCGGGGTACGAATTCCGCGAATTCGGAGAAGGCAATGAAGTTCTACAGCCCCACCGGGATAGATGGTGCAGGTCCATCCACCTACGAAGTTGAGATGGCATCTGATAACTTCAAAGAACTTGACGACCACGAAGATGAGATTATCGAAAAAATCGTGAAGATTCATTGGACGGCTATTGATAACATCGGAGATGACGACCTCTATGACCATGCGGTTGAAGCGGCCGATATGCTGGACTCAATGGCGGGGAACGTTGAGGAGCTAAAAGCAAAATTGGTGGAACACGAGGGCCATCCGATCTATCTTGAAGACTGTGAATACTTAGAAGAGGTCACGGTCTGAGGTACAAGAGATCTCGACATTAACTACTCGTCCACCCCTTCATCGATCCCTTGTCGTCAACACCGATGACTAAATTACACCCGCCAATCTAATTATTGAAACTATTATCAGAGTCTTCCCAATACCCTCGTGTTATCCAGCAAACTTATCCGAATTGTGGAAATCAACTAAGTCGCTTCCTTGAATTCCCGTTTTTTCTGAAGTAATCCGCTGAATGTCAACTTCGCCTTCATCTTCTAACTCATGCAGTGCTTCTCTGTAGTCTGATACTGTCGCATCACTGTACTTTCGTTCTTCGGAGCAAACTTCCACGAGTTTAGAGAAAGTAACAATATACTCTTCGAACCGATCTTGGAGGAACTCCTTTGTCTGGTTATTCCCTATCGGTAGCTGTGCTTGATTTCGATTATATTCTGGCTTCTTAGGGGCGTATGCGAACTTACCGGTTCCACAGTAACTCATCACTTCACGCATGGTTTGAAGCCCAGCAGAGCTGTTGGTTCCGAAAACCAAATAGTAGACCGTTTGCGTCGTCTCAGGTTCGGTAATCATGTATTCGAAGGTCTGACTGGGTCCGTTGGCTTCTAACCGATCAGTATAGTATTCCACTAATGGTACCCAGTTTGAAGCGTCATAGCTGTCAATCTTGGATTGCCATTCATCTTCTCCAAAGACTGTATTCAGGGCTTCTTGGTGGTCTTCAGATCCCAAAAATCTGTTCATATCGCGCGACATAAATGTGATAAGAAATTCAAACTGTGGAGTTGAGCCCAATTCAGTGACAACGTCGTAATCCAAGCTCTGGAACCCAAACGGATCGATAAAAAAGAATGTAGGGCAGTCATTCCCGTCTGTGGACTCAATCACGTTCAAAACCGTGTTCTGAAACTCTCCATGCTTACAGTTGACCGAAATGTCTTGATCGTATCCGCTGGTTCTTTCAATATTCTCTTCTAGGATCTCGTAGTTAGTCAGGTCAGCTTCAATGAAAGTACACTCTGCAGAATCGAACTGATCTGACCGCTCAGTGAGTCGATCAAGAATCAACTGTGGCGAACCAGGGAATTCAGCTGGTGTAGATATGTGTTCCAGGCTGAGCGGGTCAGTATCCTCTGTATCAACATATGAACCACGCCCAGCAAAACAATCTACCACCCGGACTTTATTTTGATCTCCGGACTTAAGATTATATGTCGTGAGTTTGTTTGTCCAAGGCTTGAGGTATTTCCGGAGGACTTCGTGCTTGGCAGCAGTGTGCGAGCGGTAGACCCACTTCCTATCATCATCGTCATCCAGAGGCATAGACAATTATGATTACATTATTACTTTGTACCATTTTATTCTGCCGGCACCTAGAAAGTCTGAAACGGAAGAGTGGCTGTAAATCCTGGAACTGGTGGTGATTTGGCTCAACTCGGTTGAGGGCACTTTGGCGGAGACTTCGACGGCACATCCCGATCCGCAAATTCCTCGGGCGACTGCCGATCTCGCCAAGACTGCAACCACGCTGCTGTCTCTTCGTCGACATGCTTGATCAGTTGCTTGTCGGGCCACAGGTGCACAGGCAGGTCCAACTCCCGTCCAATCTCTTGGACCCACCGTAGATGATTCGTCGCATACTCGACCCACTGCTCACGAGACCGGAGCGCATCCAACTCCTCGGCTAACTCCGTTTCACCAGCATCCCGCGCTGCTTCAACAGTCATCTCGAAGTTCCCACCACGGGGATTGATCGGTTCGTGGAACACCACAGCCGGGTCACATGCAGCGACCCGCTCTAACTGTTCCCGAAGGTCAGCCTTGTCCTGCGTGGGATAGGTCGGACTCATACTGACAAACGTCTGAACGCCATGCTCGTTGAATTCCTTCAGCCCCTTCAACCGCAGCTCCGGTGCTGGAGCACTCGGTTCAATCGCTCCAACTTGCTCAGCGTCCATACACGGAATCGATGAACCAATCGTCACATACTCGCCAGCATCCTGAAAGACATCCAGATCTTGTAGGGCCAGAATCGGGTTCCGCGTCAACACCCGGACATACTCTTCATGGCTTGCGATAGCGTCGACGACATCGCGGGTAATCTTCCCAGCGCGACCGTCCATGTAGCAATCCGTCGAAAAGGACACTCCAACGACGCCCTGCCCACGCTCTGTTTCCCGCCACGTTCGTTTTCGATCCAAATGCCCGTCCAGTCTCTCGCCTAGATCATCCCGATAGAGCACATAGTTCCCCCACTCTTTCTGGCCGTTGTCAACGTCGGCTTCTTCTTTGAGCATGTCCGGCCGCGTCCGAATGTTTGGCGTCGAGGGGACATAGCAGAATTTACAGCCATGCCGACAGCCTGTCGCCACGTTGACAACGTAGTCACACAGATGCTTGCTGTTGAGGCCCGACTCACTGAGAATCGCCTTTGTAGGGTCTTTGCCCGTCCGTACGTCTTCGTGGTCGTCTGTCATATGTTATCTTGTCTTTCTCGTCTACTACTAGATATAACTGTGTGCAACAAATTCTGCGTTCAGTTTCACTTTCACTCCGCGTGGCTGACTTCTAATGGGGTCCAGTATAAAAAAACAGGTAGGAGAGAGACGCATGGAACTCACCTGGGACACCGGCGATAGCTGGTTCGAGCGGACCTACGCCGTCGAACACGCCGGGGAGACGGTCGCTACGTTCGACGACGAGCCAACGCTCGACGAACTTCGTGCACTCTCACGAGACTACGGTGCCCCGACCGAACGACTCGATCTCTGGCAAGCCGGTTTGCTGTGTACCCAGTGCAACGACGAAATCAACGACCGCTTTGCCGCCAACCCACAGGGTGACCTGCTGTGCTGGGACTGTGCCACTGACACCGAGAGCCATGACGAGCAGGGTATCACTGTCAATACTGACCCAACGAAGTCGGTGATGAGCGAGTCCCATCTCCATACCAAGAGCCTCTGCGATCACGTCATCAACGTCGCTACCGGTTGCCGCCACGGCTGTGAATTCTGCTACGTCCCAACCACGCCGGCTATCGATAGTCGTGATGCGATGCTTGCCGAGCAAGCCGACGTTGACGATCCACAAACCGACTGGGGGAGCTATCTACTGTACCGGGACGACCTCCCAGAGCGACTGGGGAACATCCTCGAAGAACGTGACCCCAGCGAGCGCAAGCTGACTGACCGTGGCCGCGGTGTTGTGATGCTATCCAGCGGCACTGACTGTTACCAGGACCGCCGGACCGCTCAGATTACCCGTGGTGCTGTCGCCGAACTCATCACCCACGATATTCCTGTCCGTATCCTCACCCGAAGCCCTGCTGTGACGCGGGATCTTGATCTCTTCCAAGCTGCCGGCGACAGGATTACCGTCGGCTCGTCGATTCCATCCTTCGATGCCACGCTCGTGAAAGCGATGGAACCGAACGCCCCGCCACCGATGACTCGCTGGCAGGCGCTGGATACGCTCCAGCAGGCCGGTGTGTCGGTGTTCGTCTCGATGTCACCCACATACCCGACGATGGGCGAGGACGACTTTCACGAGCTACTCAGCTACTTTAGAGCGCTCGGTGAGGTTGTTGTCTTCCACGAGCCGATCAACCCCCGCGGCGCGAACTTCCAGCAGTGTCTCGACGCCGCCAAGGAAGCCGGCTATGATGACGTTGTCGACGAACTCCAGCAGATGCAGGACAGCCACCAGTACTGGGTCGAATACGCCCTCGAACAATTGAATACGGTCCAGCAGGTCGCAACGCGCTTCGACGGACTCGAAGTGCATTCTTGGCCCGACGATGAGCTGGTGCGTTCGACGAGTGGCCAACTTCGGTCGAAACTCAAAGCGATGCAACAGGCTGTGTCACCGGAGTCGTTCTCCGAACGGACGCCAGATGCATCGCCAGAGCAATCCGAATTAGCTCGCGACGGCGAGTCCGTCGAGCATCTCATCTAACGACCAGCAGTTGTCGGGATGAGACTCATCTTCGCTCTGTCAAAAGCCGGCTTGGACGGTTATTCAGCGCGGCTAACCAACAACTGGAACGGCATTGCCCCAGTGTTAGGTTCGGAGAGTCGTGCCAAGAAGAGGGCGCATATCCCCGCTAGAATATCGTTCTGGCATAAACCTGAAATCTATAATCTACAAGACCAGCAACTGAATGTATGAAAATTATACCAACCGACGCCAGGGACGTTCGGACTCGCGTTCACCTCCGAGCCGGTAGTATGGATGGTGCTGATGTTGTTGCTTATGGAGACGTGGGTATCCTCCCGGAGAACGTAGAACAAGAGCTACGTCAGATTCTCAGCGATCATCCTATTAAACGATATCCTGAGGGAACATATCTCGGTGTGTTTGCCTCGTCCGATTTAGAGAGTAGAGACATCCGTGACCCAGATGCTGTCTTATCAGACCCATACCCACGCAATATCGAGTTGAGCGAATTTCCACCTGAGCAAAACCAACTCTACAAATGGTAACTCCTTTGCGAACGCCTCACCTCGGGCTAGCTGAACTGTGGCGTCGACTCCGGCATTGATCCAGTCTGGCAGCGATGCCACAGTTTGATTGGTATCGTGCGGACCAAGCCACCTCGTCACGCCGAGTCGCTACCAACGGCTCACACCCAGCCGTCCGGGAGGCGTTCGCTGTGGGTCTGGATCAACTCGATAAACGGCTCGATTTCCGCGAACTGTGGGCCCTGACTGACCTCATGGGTCTGTTCGTCCCACACAATGTAGCCAGCCGCGGCCAACCTTGGGAGATGGTTATGAACGTACTCGGCGTGGATCGGTGTCCCCGGTGCTGATTCGTCGGCCCGAAGTTCAGTGAAATGGACCGTCTCAGTGGGCTGGCAAGCAGCGAGCCCGGTCAGCAGCCGGCGGCGAGGCTGTGCCTGCAAGCACTCGAAGAGTGTGTTCCAGGTATTTTCCTCACTCATACGCATCTACTCAATCCCCAGCGCTGCCGCCACTATCACGCTGACAATCAATAGCGCAATGAAACTAGCAGACAGCCACGAGAACCCGGGTACAGCAGCCAGGCTCGATTGTATATCGATGGCTGCCGTCGCCAGGGGGCCTGCGATGACAACGACAACGAAAGCTCCGAGTATGAACCGGCCGTCACTCTGTCCGCGCTGCAGGTTCTGATCAGTGTTCAATACATGTTCTGACGATGTGCAACGTCGTGCACTGTCTTCGTCATCAACCATCGACACCGCAACGGACACTCGCCGGGGGCTAAAACCGGGTAGACCGTTTAGAGAGTCGCTACTGGGGGTTGACGGCCATCAAGGGGCCCCTGTTTCATCGTCAACCCTCTAGCTCATCCCTTTATTTGTCCGGTTATTCAACCGGATGGCATGGCGCAGGTGCCGTCAGAGTTTGAGGAAGAATTCGAAGCGAAGAAGGAGACCTTCTTCGGCATCGCTGAGTTGCTCTACGCCAACCCCGGCCGGCAATACACCCAGCAGGAACTCGCCGAGCGATTCGACTGTTCGACGACGACGATCAGCAACCACACCCAGGAGATGAACGAGTGGCTTGACCGTCGCGACGGCCAGACCACCTATGGCTGGAACGTCGATGTTTACGATCCCGGCCACACGGAGACAACGATGGCAGTGCGTCGATTCTACGCGGACCTCTGGAAGTTATTGAAGAAGCACTCACGGACCGGCCCAAGCGCGCTTGCGCTCTTTGGGTTCATCATGCTGCTCACCGGCACCGTCATGTTCTCGATCTATGTGGGATTCGCGCTCGAACTCTTCGCGGAATCGGCCCTCCCGGCCGGCATCTACCTGGGGATTGCCATTGGGTGTCTGGTCACCGGCGTCATTGTGACACTCTGTGCGCCGTATATGGCCTGGGTCAGTGGAATTCTCTGGCCTCGACTGCCGGGGAATTCGTTTGAGAAAGAAGAGTGAGAGCTTCGCTCAGAACAAGTGTTCTCAGGTCTATACTCCCTCGATAACACTCCGAAACTCGGCCCTGATATCGGCGGGTCCTTGGTCAGTAATCTGGTCCGAGGTGTTGGGGCATGAGTTGTATCGTTGAAGAACGACGGCGGGTCTGGCGTGCCGCTCGGGTGATTCGAGCCGAGGTTCCAATCGAGTCGGTGGACGTGCTTTCGCCAAGCACGAGTTAGTACGGTGAATGAACGCTCGATGCCGTTCTTCGGGACGCTGAGGGTGTGCCGCCAGAGGTACTGCGTGAGCTGGCGTTGGCTGAGTTGACGTTGCAGCCGACGGCGTGAAGATGGGGTATGAGCACGTGGCCGCGACGGTGCAGAGAGTAAATGCTAACCAACGAATAATGTGGACCCGCCCACTGTTGGTTAGCCAACACGCGACCTGCTTTCTGACGGTCATTCATTCTTTATTCGTCCGCCTGAAGCAATGACTTAGTAAACGTATCTGCTGATTGACCTGAGAGGGCTGCAGTTCCAACCATGTAGAGAAAGTATCTACCACGTGGTTATTGGGATGCTGATTATAGAATAAAATATTTTACCGAGTATTCAGTAGGTTACACTATCATAGACATCCAATTTGTATTCTTATGACTGATACTTCACTTCCAATCGGTATCGACCTTGGAACATCGAACAGTGTCATCGCCACCGCAACCAGCGGCGATTTCACCGTCCTCGAAAACAAGCGGGGAGACCGCAAAACGCCCTCTGTCGTAAGCTACGACTGGGAGTCGAACGAGGTCTTCGTCGGGAGACAAGCAGAGAACCGAGCGGTGAGCAACCCCGAAGACACTATCCAGTCGATTAAGCGCCACATGGGGGAGGACGAGACGTTCCCTCTCGGGAACGAGACTCATCGCCCTGAAAGCATCAGTGCCCTCATTCTCCAAAAGCTCATTCAAGACGCAGAAGCCCAGTTGAACCAGTCTCTCGAAAATGCAGTCATCACGGTTCCTGCCTACTTCTCGGAGAAACAACGGAAGGCTACAAAGAAGGCCGGTGAAATTGCCGGAATCACAGTTGACCGAATAATTTCCGAACCGACCGCAGCGTGTCTGGCATACGGTCTCCAATCCAGCTCTTCAAAGACCGTATTCGTCTACGACCTCGGCGGCGGAACGTTCGATTGCTCTGTTGTAAATATCACCGACGGTGTCGTCGAGGTTCAGGGCGTCGACGGTGACGCCGACCTCGGCGGAGACGATTACGACGGGTTGGTCGTTTCGTGGCTCATCGACCAGATTGAACAAAGTCACGGAAGCAAGCCAGACGTAGCCGACCCGACTGTAGAATCTCGCCTATTTGAAGCCGCAAAGAAAGCGAAACACGAGTTGACCTCCCTGAAATCGACTACATTTTCGCTCCCGTACGTCGAATTAGAAGATGGGAGTACAGCAAACTTCGAAGAAACGCTCACCAGGGATACGTTCAAACAGATAACTGCAGGTCCAACGCAAGAGACGCTGGACATCACGAAAGACTTTCTCAGAGATACCGGCGTCTCGCCAGCGGATATCGACGATGTGATTCTGGTTGGTGGGTCGACTCGAATGCCTGCCATACGGAATGCAGTAGAGCAACTATTCGGTCAAAAACCCAGAGTTGGAATCAACCCTGACACTATCGTCGCACTCGGGGCTACAGCACAGGCCTGTATCAGCCAGGAAATACCAGTTCCATCGTCTACTCCGACTGCTATCACCCCCAAATCAGAATCCTCGTCAGAAGAATCTGTGCTTGGAAACGGGTCACAGCCCGTGTTAGTAGATGTTCTCCCGCAGACCGTCGGAGTGAAGCTCGGTGACGCTCAAACGAAGGAGTTCTATTTCCAGCCCCTCATCATGAAAGACGAGTCTATTCCAGCCGAGACAGAAGTGTCTACGACCCCGCTCGAAGACTACCAGACTCACTCTACATTCGAGATATATCAAGGGAACTCCGGGACGCTTGAAGAGAATGAATTGGTTGACCAGTTCACTCTCGGCCCATATCCTCCGAAGGAACGCGAAGAAGCCAGTCACCGGATTAGCATTCACATCGACGCTGAGGGCATTATCCACGTCGAGGCTGTGGACGAACAACACGACATCCGAGAAGGTATTGAGATCGATGCTGAATTTGAACTCAGCGATAGTGAAGTGCAGGAGATGAAGGACGATCTGCCAGCTCTCCACGATTGAGAAGCTAATATGGATAGTAGTACCGCAGCCGACATCCTCGGGGTCTCAAAGGGTGCAAGCGAGGATGAGATTGAAGAGGCCTACCGAGCGGCCGTCAAATCTCACCACCCGGATATTTCTGACGACCCTGACGCGACCGAGAAGTTTCTCCAGGTGAAAGAAGCGAAAGAGATACTGTTAAAGTTCGCTCAGCGCCGCCAACAGTCGACGCAGACGGGACACAAAAAGTCGAACCAAGACTCGGGTTCGGGCACTCGACGTCGCAGCCAACGCTCGTATCATCAACAACATACTAGGAAGACATATCGAAAACCGAGCGAGGAACGAACCGAGAACACCAACGAGTCGTCCGAAAGGTCAAACGCATCGGACTGGCGTTCAGAGCGTCAGCGCCGGAAGGGCGGCAAACGACAGTCGCGAACTACGTCGAGGTCACAGTCTACATCGAAATCTAAGACTCGAACGCAATCTCACGGTACGTCTCAATCAAACGACGACACCCAGTCTGACGACCAGTCCCAGTCCAGCGGCCAAAATCACCCACAATCACAATCGAAACCACTGAACTGGGAGGGCGTGGTGACCTGTGCGAGAATTCTGTTTTGGGGTGACCGGCCAGACCATCGGAACCCGTTCAAGGGGCGGACCATCCCGAAAACCATTCTATACACGACGATTACGCTCCTTGCTGGAGTTATCCACGCTGTTTGTGATGGGTTCTTCAGACCTGGGAAGGTTCGAGAATCGCGAGTGAAAGGTTACTCGTTAGGATTAGCGCCCTTCCAGCTACTGAATGCTATCTCGTATTCGGGAGAGAGGTTCACCGCTGTACTCCGACAGTGGCAGAGTCCGACTGCGTTCATCGCGAGCATAATTGGCTTGACCCCTGCTGCCTTGGTGAATGGGCTATCTCATCCGATTTCTTGGCTTCAAGGTGCTGGCCTCATCACTGGTGTAACGTGCCTGTATGTGGGGGTAGCCCTCTACGACTTCAATTTAGACGAGGGGAGTGTAGACAATACAGGGAACTCCCCTACAGAGAACCTTGACGAAGAGCGTTGGTCCCCATTAGGAGACCTCCTACTGTTGACGCTCTTTACCGTGTCATACGCCATCGCCACCACAGTCGCACCAAGCCTGTTCTACACGTCAGCACTGTTTTTCCCAATCTTGTTTGTCTACTCACTTCCTGTGGCTTACGTCCTTGAGCGTGGGTACAAACGAACAACAGGGAATAGTCCGGACACTGTCTTTGGATACAAAGGGCAGGTGGGAACACTCGCGGTCAGTATGGTGCTCGTCGGCGTGGTCGTTCACACCGAGCCGCTGCTGATACTATCACCTGCCTCAGTGCTCGGAGTTGACATCGGCCAACTTCCCTTTACTACACAATCAGCGAACGGCATCTTGGTGTCTGTCTGGAGCGCTTCTTGGTACGCGTTCCTGGTACCCGCTCTCGGGATTCTCGACATCGGATGGGTGCGCTGTCTAGAAGATTGGAAAGAAAATATCGCGGCGAAAATCGCGTGGAATGGGATAGTAAGCAGTTGCGTCGGTGTCCTGCTTTGGACTGCCCTCCCATTCACGACTTCCCCACTACAGCCTCACGTGGGATTCAAGCACCTTCTCATCGCGAGTATTGTGTTCATATACGCATACGGGATTACGACCGACTAACTGTGGACAAATCAACAACCGGACGCCGTATAATCACAAGGACACTCCGCCGTATCAGTACTCGTGCTGGCACTGTGGACGCAGCTTTTGACATTGTCACCGAAGAGGTTCTGTAGATTTTTTGTAGGGGCCCTTCTCCCGCAGACGGAGAACCGGTGATGACTCACAGTGCTCTGGATGATACCCACGAGCAGCGGTTAGGATGTAACCGATGCCAGGTCACCGTGGCATCGTTAGCGGACGGTCACGGGTCTGCCTGTCTGGCCTGTGACGGTGAACTCGGACCGCCTATCACGCACAAACAGCCCTATATGAAAGGCTATAGAATTTACTATAGTCTATCTTCAACGGATGTCTGACGTAGATTTATGCCTACAGAGTATCCTATAGGTACTACTATAGCCACATGACCGAGACACTACGCGCCGCCGCGTTCCTCGACAAAGGCGGCACCGGCAAGACAACCACAACGGCCCACCTTGGCGTCGCTCTCAGCGAACAGGGCCACGATGTTCTCCTGATTGACCTCGCTGGGAAACAGGGCGACCTCGCTAAACACTTCGGAGTCTGGAGCCACTACCGAGATCAGATTGACAGCGACGAAGCATGGCCGAACATCAGCACGGTCTTCGATGATGCCTGGGACACCATCGCCGGGAAGCTTGGTGACGATGCGGTCGCTGATTTAGTCGTCGCGACTGATGAGGGACCAGACCTCATCCCCGCCCACCCAGGGTTAGATACGCTGGACGCTGAACTCGGCAACATCGACGACGCCCGCGAGCGGTACAGTCGCCTCGAGCAGTTCCTCGATGAATACGTCGATCCGCTCTCGTACGATGTCGTCCTCATCGACCTGCCGGGTATGACCAATAACGTCTCCTACAACGGCCTGTGGGCCGCTCGACATGTCATCACGCCTGTTGAGATGGGGCCATTCGAGGCTGAGCAGGCGAACGCTCTTCGCGAGGACCTCGAGAAAATCGCGGAGAACTTCGCGGTTGACATCGATCTCTCGCTCGTTCTCCCAAACAAGGTCGATACGCGGACCAATCTCGCCGAAGAATATCTTGAGTCGTTCCAGACGGCATATCCTGATGCGATTGCGCCTGCATACGTCCCGTACTCGCAGGACATCCGCAACGCGGCCGAGAGCGGTGAGACTGCCTTCGCGATAGCTGAACCCTCGACGACAGCAGACCGAGCTCGTGAGGCCTATCTCGAAGCCGCAGGAGCCCTCGTCGAACAACTGGAGAGTGAGACCGATGAGTGACGACCCCGATCTCGAGGACCTCAAAGCTCAGACCTCACAGGGCGACCGGCTGGACTCCGCAGCGAAGGAAATAGACCGGCAAAACCTCGTCGATGATATCGTCAATGAACTCGAGGCGATTGACGCCGGCGACCAGCAGAAAACGGTCAGCGTGTGGGATGGTCAACTTGCGGCGTTCATCCGGGCGCTCGAGGCCAACCCCGAACATCTGGATGCAGTCGGTGATGGCCTCCAGGAACAACTCGATATCGAGGAGACTGAGATTGATCGAAGCTCGGTCCTTCGGCTGGCACTGCGAGTGGGCTTCCAAGAAGCAGCCCCAGAGCAGTTCGAAGCCGTCCGGGAAGCGGTGCGAAGGCAAGCGACGAAGGGCCTATAGAATCCCCTATAGGATACGCTGTAGACTTGACTTTAGAATTTGCTATAGGAAAATAGCTATTTTAGACGGCAGAACAATCACTCGCGCATGGGACGGAATCCCAAATGCCCTCGCTGTGGTAGCTTCAACGTGACCCGAACACACGGAATGAAGAACTGCAAGGACTGTGGGAAAAGTTGGGAATAAAACTCCGGCTATCGGTGTGGTGGCGGCTGCTATAGCAACCGATAAATATTGACGGCGGCCAGTAGAATCTCGCTAAAATAGGGGACCGCCCCATATAGGATAAGCTATAGGATTTACTATAGCAATTTCTGTAGGCAGGGTAGAGATTCTATATCGTCATATGAGGTTTATCTGGTGACAGACCATGTCAGGCTGGTCAGCCACAATCAGTGCTCGAAGGAAACCCCAGCTGTGCCCTCAAACCCACACCGTGGACAGGAAATCGACAGGCCCTCAATAGCCGCCGACTCGACGCGCTGGAGGACACCCTGGCAGATGAACTTCGAGCACGCTGGACACTCGACAGACTGCAGCGCAACTGGTTTCGCGTGGCGTAGGCAGTCCTTGCACCCGGAATAGGCGGGCACGACCGAATTGCACCGGGTAATCCGGTACGTCGACCCCTGGTTTCCAGCGCCACAAGCGGGTTCGGCTTCGCCGTAGGCGGCTGCCTGCGGATCTGGGAAATGGTACTTCTTGGCCTTGCCGCCGCTGACGACCACCCACGGGACCCGCTGGTTCAGCACCTCTATCTCGTCGACATCGAAGGCTTGCCCGTCTTCAGTCCAGTCCGGCGACTCGAGGGCGTGGAGCGACGTTTCGTAGTGCTCACCGTAGCTCACCAGTTTCAACCCGAACACCGAGGACCTGCTGTTCAGGCGTAGCACGCGCTTGGACTCGCGGGCGTCGGCCGGGTCGTCGATGGTCCGCTCGACGACATCTGTCACGTCCCACGTTCGTGTGTCGTCGTTGACCACGAGCACATCACCCTCCTCGATTCCCTGGAGTGTCTCCACCAGCGCCGGGTCGGTGCTGGCGTCGGGGGTCTCAGTGACACCCATCAGTCGTCACCCGGCACCGTGTCGGGATGGGCGTTCCAGAGCCGGCGGGCGGGGCCGTTCTTCGGCGGCGTTTCGTAGTCGATATCGTGGCGGTCCAGCACCCGGTAGATTGAGCGCTTCGAGACATCGTGTGCGGTGGCGAGGTCGACGACATCGAAGCCAGCCTCGAGGGCTGCTTCGAGATACGACGCCGACGTGTAGGCGTCCGGCGAGAAGTCATCCAAATCGAGCGCAGCGACCAGTTCGGCCTGGCACTCGTGCATCGTAGTCTGTGAATCGTGGTTAGTCATAGCCGTATATGTCAAGTTAACTAGCCGGATTTCCTAGAGTGTTTCGGGGGAAACGACGCGAGTGAGCACCAGCGAAATAGCGGCAAGGAATGTCCGTACCATCCCCCTCCCCCCTTCACTCTATTTAATACCCGCGCGTGCAGGGGGCGCAATTGGGAGCCAGCAGTTCGAAGCCGCTACCGGCGGATTCTGAGACCGCCGATATATTCGAATACTGAAAATGAGGTGCTGCAGTGCGAGGGCTAATCTTACGGGGCAATTGGCGTATCACTGCCGGTGTCAAGTCCCAGCAGTGGGACGTCACCGGAAAACTCGAATTCATCGTACCAGACGGTGGGCCGTTTCGCTCGTCCCTCATCCGTGAGTTCGATCAGGCCATAGTCAGCAAGTTCGTGGACGTTCTCAGTCACTTCGGGAGGATGTCGGTCGACGATGCGGGCGAGTTCACGGATGCTGTCCGGTTCGTGTTCCACGATCGCCTCTAAGAGTTTCAGATTCGTCGGTCGGAAGAGACGGCCGAACGTCGCGAGGCTTTCGATACTCAGTCGAGACGGGTTTGCTTCAACGTCTTCCCCCGCGTCGATAGCCGAAAGGGTCTCCTCAAGGCCGCTACGGTCGGGGCGCGTACCAATCGTGATGTGGAGTGTTCGGGTCATGGGTTCGTGTGTGAGTGTGGGTTGATACCAGTCGATGCGTTTCTCGGGCGGGAGTGCAGCACGCCACGCTTGATACAGTGGCTGGAGTCCATCGAACTCGAGTTCGAAGACTTGTCCCGCGATGTGCAGTTCATGTGGCCCGTGGTGGTTGTCGAACCGGATGATGGGGTCCGCCGCACCAGCCTCACCGTAGTGGAATGCGTACTTCACGCCGTCTGGGTACTGGTTAGACTCGGGAACCTCGAGGACCGTACGCGAGCGACAGTTCCGTCATCGTAGGCCTGAATCTCATCTTCCAGCACCACGACATCATCGCCCATCGATAACTGTTAGTTTGTACCCTAACAATAAGAACGTTAGGGTCTAAGCTAACAATGAGGCAATGCCGACTCATCACCTGAGTGTCTATATCAGCTAACCCACTGCAACCGATACGTATCTGCTGAATACAGGGAGATTTCACCAGGGAATATACGCATCAAGTGCCTGATCCAGCGACTGACCAATATAGACGCGCCGCTCACGGAGGAGACCGTCCGCATACAGATGGCTACAGAAGCCGATAAGAAACGAACCAGCAAACACACCTGAAACTAGTAGAGGGTACGGCGCTCTCGCAGCAGCAAGAAGCGTCACACCGGCACTGTAGAGGCCTACGGAGACAACAACGCCGGTCGGAATCTGGTGACAGAGCCCTCTATGGTCCATTTTTTGCAAGAGTTCTGGAAGTAGTAGGTACGTCCCACACCCCAGAAGCAAGGGAAGTACGACGGCAGCTTCTCCGGCGAGTGGACCTGCCAGCGGCGATGAGACGAACCGGTTGGTGAGAGTGACGAGATGTCGGAGATTCACATGTAGAACAACAAAGGAGACACCGATCACCAGCCACGTCACGGTGGGCAAAAAATACCGATAGGGCTTGGAATTCGGCTCATCGAGGTCAGGAGCTGCCGCTCCAATCAATGTCGCTGGCAGACTTCCACCGGCAGCGCCGAGAATAACGACCGGAGGGAGCCCTGCTTGGGTACTGAGGCCAAACACTACTACAGCGACAGCGTGGGCAGCAACACCAATCCGCATGTGTTTCTCGTATCTCATGGCTACTGCTCTACGTCAACGAGGTACCCCCGCAACACGTCCCGACCGAGTCGGAGCGGTGCCGAAAAGTTCGCTCTGTCAGTGACGCTGGCTTTGATTTCGTGCTTTTGGTTTTTGACCACCACTGTGAGATGGATGATCTCGCGCGTATCGCTATCGTCTGTACTCGACCGGAACACCGCCTCATCGATTGGTTGTAGAATACCGATTGACTCGGCTAGCGAACGGTCGACACACGTCCGTTTGGCACCGGTATCGATTCGGGCATCGACCTCGGCGGAGTCCGTGGCTCCGAATAGAGTGGCCGTCTCCACCGCGCCGAGAACGGGTTTCGCTGTATGGAGTGCTGTCATGGGCTCTCCCCTCCGAGATATGCGAGTACCGCCAATGCGACCTCTCGGCCGACCGTCTTCCGGTGGATCTGCGAAATTCGGGGCGTGACTTCTATCTGGAGACCACTCGCTCCGTCCCGAGTCATCCAGTTGACGATGTTTTCGTGGCTCGCCCCCATCATCGAATGCTGGCTCAGATCAGTGATGTAGTCATATTTCGACGGGAGCGCATCATCGAGCCGGCCGGCGACTCGGTTACGTAGGTCCGACCCAGCCCGTCCACCGACGAGTACCTTCGGACTCTCGTCATTGTTTGGGACATCGTGAAGGTGGAAGGAAACGGCTAGGTCGTAGTGACGGGCAGCAACCTCCCGGAGCTTTGGGAACGAACGTAGATGCATGGACGAGGATCCGACGTGCCAGCGGCCGAAGTTTTCCTTCCCGTAGCCACGAGCTGTGTAGACATCGGTGGGGATGCCGTACTCCTTGCACTTTTTGTGAAACCAGTCGGCACTCTCAGTGGTGTTTGCCTCGATGTCGCCGCCGTGGTACGCCATCACCAGAATGTCGCTGGTGTAGTCGTCGATATGGAGCGTCTCGGTGAACTCGTTGCGCCGGCGAGCCTCCGGGAGTGTAAGAGTGTTATCGGGCACCTGGTCACGGAGTTCAGCCTCGAAGTCGCCCTCGTCGCTGATGTATTGCCGGCCATTGGGGCCCAGTTCGACGCGTTCGTCGTCTGAGTCGGTAATCGCGGCCACGTGGTACGCGGCGATGTAGCGACCAGTAGCGACACGCTGTGGTGAAGCGTTCGGCTTCGCGAGGGCGACTTGCTGGCCTTCGACAATCTCCAGTTCCGAAGCAATACTCTGGCTAATCGTGATGCTGTTCTTGGTATCGTGTAACAGTGACGAACCGTCTGCGTCACGGGCGAGGACGTGTGTCGTGTTGTGGGTCATAATTGATCTTATAGACAAGTGGTTTGGTCAGCAGCATCTCCGCGAAGAGGTGAGAATGAAGAGCCAATCTCATTGGCCCATATCTTGATGAAGACGAATCTGCTTCGGTTCGGTTTCCCCCGAGAATGCACGAATGCGGACCAGATACTCGTTCAACTGACGCTTCACTTCCTTGCCATCGTCGGTGATCGTCCACTCGTCGGGGCCGGAGCCTCCATTCACACCGATGACGAAGGCCGTGTTCCGCTGTGTCTGCCAGATCTTCTGGGTGAACCGCTTGTCCGCTGGACTCTGAAATGGGCGGCCACTAACCGGATGGGAGTGGCATCCACCGGCTAGCCGATGGCCAATATCCTTACGCTGGTTCGCGAGGAGTCGGAGGTGCTTGAAGAACCCGGAGGTGAACGAAATCGACTTTTTCCGACTCTTGAGGAAGTCAGGATGGTCAATGACATGGTGGTGGCGGATGAGTCCATCTTCGTCGGCATAGACGACCGAGTAAACCTCGCGGTTTGGCGTGGCGGTCGCCTGGTATGCCAGTTCATTCAGGACGTGTTCGGCAACGTCCACGACTGACGGGTCGCACGACGCAGGCGCCTCACCGAACGGAACGATACCATAGCCGTCATCCGCATCGTAACTGGGGCCTGGTGCCACCGAAGAGGTCGGGCCCTCGTCGTCAGGCGTCCCCGGAGTGGGTTCATCAGGCGCCGTTGAAGAACTGGTCGCAGAGTCATCTCCGGCATCGGTGTCACCAGATTTCGGGGTCCCTCCCGTCGAACCGGAACGGCCGGACGACGAATGTGACGCAGTATCGGAATCACCGCCACCTTCCCGGTCTGACGTCGAGTCGTCGTCTCCATCTGAAGAGGGGTTCTTCGAGGTGTCGTCTGATGGCGTCTGCCCGGGGCCGGTATCGGTACCGAAGTCCATATCGGCACCCGCAGGTGGTAGAGCACCATCTTCACCGGAAGACCCGTCGTCGGGTCTGCTATTTTCAGGTGGATTCGGGGTTTCAGCGGAGGTGTTACCGGAATCCGGCACCTCATCGTCCGTTTCCGGAGCCTCCTCACTCGGTGACTGCGAGCTATTTTTTGCGTCCCCAGAGTCAGCATCGTTGCCGTCTTCATCCACTGGCCGTCCAGCGTGCGAGTCAGCCGACGAATTCCGTTTCTCGGGGCCCGACTGGCCAGTTGAGGGGGAGTCGTCATGGCTCTCAGACGACTGTTCAGCGCCTTGAACAGGCATATCTTGATCAGTCCCGTCTGCAGTCGGCGAGGAATTATCCGGGCTGTCATCCGGCCGGCCATGGGCGTCCCCAGGAGCCATTGCCGTCCCGACAGGGCTTCCATCATCGTCGGTTTCACCGTCGACAGTCCCGCCGGAAACTGGCTTGCCACCAGTCGTTTCGGGAGTGTCGTGACCAACGTCGGGCATAGTCTCGTGGCCCGGTGGAGTCGTATTTTCCCGACCAGCTCGCGATGACGCCTCCGTGCCTTCGGTGGCGGCCGAGGATGAGGTGTCTTCCCCGGTATCAACTTCGGGTGCACCGCCATTCTGTGTTACCCCCCGATCGGTCTCTGGTCGATCACCTGCGTCAGAACCGTCAGGCCTGGAACCAGAGCTGGGGGAATACTCATTTCCCTCTGCCACCGGGTCCTCGCTCCCATTGCCTGCCTGGTCGTGTTCCACGATGTGGTCCGGCAGTTCGATTGCGTTATCGAAGACGAACCCCGCAACGTGAATTTTCTCGGCGTCCCACTCGATAACGTCGATGACTGGAGCGTAGGACGAGAGGATGTCGCGTGCCCGATCCGTCCATTCCGGTGGCGCGGACACCGTGATGAAATCCGGCTCAGCCCGGGCGAGCGGGTGGAGTGGTTCGCCTTTGTGACCACGGAGGTCCTTCAGCGTTGCTTGACTCGCCGCTTCGGGACCCGGCGGCTCTGGCGCCGGAATAGTGAACGTCCGAGCCGAGCCCAGGCCGGAGACACCGTTGGTCTGGATGAGCGCCGGCAGGTATTTCAGCACTTCCTGCAGGGCGTCCTCATGATGGGGGGCCACGACCAGCATGGTGTCGTAGACAGCCGACAGTCGGTCGACCGTCGTTTCGTTGTACGTAATCCCAACCAGAACGGGGCCGACGTCCCGACGGAGAACGGTGAGTTCCTGGGGAATTCCCTCAAGGGTCGCCGCCATAGGGCGGCGAATCGGCGCCACGATACCGCTGGCGTCCGGGAGCGGGTGCTCTTCTCCCTCCCGCATGAGCGTCTTGACGAGCGTATCGACTTCTCGCTCGCCATCGGCCTCCGCAACGGACATCTCCGGACGGGATCGGGTCACGGCGGATGACGCCGTGGGTGCGTCGGAACTTGACTCGACGGTATCTACGGCATCAACGTCACTGAGCGAAACAGCATCCAGACGACCCTGTTCGGCGGGTTCACTCGCTTCAGCTTCATCGTCGGAGCCTTCCCCGAAGAAGGAGAACCCACCGACGAGCCACAACAGGGAGGCGCTCTCCCCGGTGGAGATACCGTACACACCCACGCCGATGAGGAGGGCACCGGTTAGTATCATCATCGCAACCGCCTCTCGAGCGCCAACGTGTGGCCGTGGCAGTCCCTGAGACTGGCGCTCAGCCGTCTGTGCTTGGACCTCCGCCTCGTCACTCTGCACGTCTTCGTCGTCACGTAGGTCGATGAGTTGAATATCGTCTACCATTGGTTTGATATCTGAAATTACGACTGAATCGGTGTACAGGCTATTCGTCCTCGAGTCGCGGACCAATGTGCTCGGTCCAGAACTTCTCCCAGCGACCGATTGCTGCCGAACTCTTCTTGATCCCAAAGGTATCTGCGTGAGATTTCCATACCTGGTGGAGTGGCGAACTCGAGTCGCGAATCTCGGCGTCCACGTAGTCAGCACCTGCTTGGCGGACGTGTTGGTTGATCCAGTTCGCGTCAAGCGGCCAAAACGCCACGCAGTAGGCGTTCTCGACAGGGGCAGAGATAACACGGAGGTCCTCGTGCTGCCCCAGTTCGACATCTTCAGGGACGACAGCGAACTTGTCGGCCTCAGCAAGGGTGGGGGCAGATTCATCTGCCTCAATATCACCGTTTTCGAGGGCCCACGGAGCCCACTGGGTCGCGGAGAACCAGGGCTCGAGCGAGTTCGCGGCCCGCTGGATTGCGGGGTTGAGGTCCATGTCGGCGCGGCCGCCACGGGGGACCGTTTCTAGTGCCATGGTCCAGTAGCCGAATCCGCGGTTCGCCACGTCGGTGTGGGCTATCACGGCAAGGGTCTTGGCCAGTTCTGGCGTGACAGCTTCCATGCCGACCTCCTGCGCTCGGTGGTCGACAAGGATTGCCGGCGCATCCATCATCGCCACACCGGCACCTGCGAGAATCGCGTTCTGCGGGTACTTGTACAGGCCGCTGGGAGACGTCTTGTGCGACGGGATCACGACATCGATGGTCCCCTCGAAGGCGAGGTCGACATCGCAGAGCTTGTACAAGGGGAACCCGGTGCCGAGTGCGCAAGGCACCAACGCGTGGTCGGCCTCTCGGGACAGGGCCAGTAGCGCCTTCTCTATGCGAGGCTTCATAATCGGTTCGACGTCCTCGACGCGCAGGAGGTTGCGACCAAGGTCGACATCGAGAAGTTCTCCCTCCTCGTCTTTCACCCCCTCGCTGGGGATATATAGGCCAACACGCTCGCCGGCCGCCTCGCGGTACTCGGCGGTGGCAACGGCGAACGTGTTCGGGGGGTAGAATTGCCCGACGTTCGTCTTTTCGAGGAGATCGTCGGCAGAGTCGACCACCATCTCACCGCCGTCGGTCTGCATCTCTTTATTCGCGCCGTCGTTGTTTTTGAGCTTGTTCTTCAGGTAATCTATCGTGTTATGTAGGTCAGTCATGTATTGTCCTCACCGAAGGGGCGAAGGGGTTTCCGTCGTCTCAGTATCGCCGTCGTCGTCGTTGTCGGCAGAGTCCGGTGTCTGGCCTTTACCTCGGAGGTATCCGAGATAGCCAGCGATGCTCAGCAGCGCGAGCAACGCCCCGGTCACAACGGCAGCGGACATCCGCAGCGGAGTCAGGCGATTCGCCCAGCGGACGGTCTGCATAGGAGGTAGTTCCGACTCAACAGTGGAGTTGAGGTCCTTCGCCGTCTGATAGCGGTTTCGAGTCTCCTGCAGGCCACTAGCATTTTCTACTCGAATCTGCCGGGCCTGCTGACGGAACTGAGACATCTCTGCGGAGTTGTACCCAGCTGCCTCGCGTGCGTCCAAGTAGTCAATAGTCGCGTTGAGATATCGATGCGCGCCGAGGTTGTAATGCCGGTTGAGCGCAGATCGGGCCTGTTCACGAGCCACCTGCCAGTGCTCACTGGCGTTGTCATAATTTGCGCGACTGTAGCTGATATTTCCCTGCTCAATCCGCGTACGCACCGTGGTGATAGTACTCTGATCAACCGAAACCACCGGGCTCTCGTCGAGCCTCTGGAGTTCGGCTAACCTCTCAAGAGCGCGTGCCCGTTGGTCAACGGCCTCATCAGGGCTAGTACTGGGCAATCCAGCACCAGCAACAGAAGACTGTTGACTAGCGATAACAACACTGCCAGAAGCACTCATCGCGCCAGCCAAGGGCGCACAGAGAATGAGCAGCACCAAAATCGGTGAGCGCAGATGTTTCATTCGCTTCTCACCTCCAGAAACTTTGCCAGAGCGAGAGCTGTGCTGTTGAACGGAATAGTGCTCGGACGTTTTGCAACTCGTCGTGACATCAACTGAGCGAACGGGGAATATCGGTAAAAAGCCCTGAGAGCGGTCGAATTCGAGGACAAATAAGATAATCGTTACAAGCGAAAAACAGGCTGTACGCCTGTTTAGATTTCATAGGTGCCCACTTTTGCTAAGGGCATACTCACGGTAAGAAGCAAGTTCAAATCCGATTTGAATTAGGCCACTGATTTATTCTGAACAACGAGAACAAGCCGATTTCAGCGAACGGAACTCATGAGCCAAGTTGGACACATCTTGTGCTGAAGCAACCGCGAGCACGGACTGGTGGGGTTCGGTAGTATCGTGAGCGTAAATCATAAACTGAGATTCTGTAACAGCGACGCTCGTTGTCCGTTTTTCTACGGTGTATAGGACATTATCCGCTATATCCTCAGGTTGCGTCCAGCGGTACCATATCGGCTGAGAGGCAGAAGGGGACCAGTCATCAACTGTGGATTCCGAAACCGAAGACTCAGTTAGGAGTACCTCAGCTCGAACTTCTTCTTCAGCTAAAACAGCTCGATGAGGTGGTAGGGGATCAATGAGCACTGCATCACTGTCTTCTCGGACACCGCGCAAGAACCGTTCAGCACCTTGGTTCCCGGTAAACGCTGATCCAGATACGCAATCAGCCACCTCTAGGAATGACGGCGAAATAACTGTCTCATTCCACGAAGGTAGTACAGTGAATAGAGGGCTCCAATCTTGAGTTGTGGTTGCAACGTTCGTTAGAGCGGAGCAGGCGTGGTGGACTTCTTTTCCGAATTCTGTTAGAGTGTAGTCGTCGTGATCGTCGTTGACAAGCCCGTATTCTACAAGCTTGTTGAGATGCGCCTCTTCTTCTTTAAATGCGCGCTCAGGATTTATTTCTGAGTCATTGAGAGCCATAAAATATGCATATGTATCGGGAGATTCTGCAAGGCACGAGAGTAATTCAGTTGTGGACTTAGCTTGTGGCCGATGGATTGATTTATTTGATTTACCCATTGCGATCAATTTTCCGAAGAGATCGGTCATACTGTGCGACAGTATCAAACAACTCGTTAGCCCAGTCAAGAATATCTGGGTGGGTGGACTTCATCGTCACATGATAGCTGTCTGACTTCGCGCCTTTCCCCCAGAGGAATACTGTGCTTTCCTCAGTTGTGTCATATTCAAACACCCCGAGTAGGTATGGGAGACGAAGTTCAAGTCCCCGGATCCGGATATCGTCAGTCGGATCGTTCAAATCAATGAGTTCATCCAGAGTGTTTGCATCACCGGAGTTGTTCAACCCGTGTGGACCGAGGATCATTTGTACTTCAGTATCAGTCTGAGTGTAGTTTTCGAGTACCGGAAGCGAAGGGACGAGCCACGGGGTGAATATCTTTATTTTCGTTGCATTCGAGCAACACCGCCGACATTTCTGGCGTGGTATAGTTTCCGCCTCCGGATCCTCTTCCCACTGGATAGTAGTCGGTGCAGACCCATCCTCAAACCAGTCGTCATTAGGGATATTGACCGCTTCGAAGGAGAACGCATCGAACGGTGGAAGCCACTGAGAGCGGAGTTCCGGATTGGCCGGATCGTCTGGTATGTGTCGAGTCTGGTCTGGAAAACCACGAAGTAGTCGACCAACTGGAACGCGATATTGTGCGGCGCGGGCGAGAGTTCTAAATCCTTCTTCAAACTCTTTTCCGAGTTCAGTTAACCCGTATTGCTTGTCACCCTCATCCGTTTCTTTTTCATATATCATTCCCTTGGAAATAAATGAATTTATGTTACTTCTACGGAACGCACCCTTGGGGAAGGTATCGATCAAATCATTGTTGTTGACCCCACTCGCAAACAATTCCATGAACCAAGGCCGCGCGTTTGACTGAGCACCACCAAACATTCCAAACTCATTGCTAATGATCTCTGATCTCTTCTGTGGATTGTCGGACCCAACTATAATGTTATCAGCCGGTGGGTCTCCATCATGATTAGAATTTCCTGAGGCTTCCCCCTTGTCAAAAGCCATATTTGACATTCATGGTGTTCTTATACAAAATAATGGCTTGTGATAGGCTCACATGATTAGTAGCGAATAACAAAACTTGAGAGCAGACGCTAATGAAGCTGGCACCTGCAGAACAGCCATCTTAGCGGTTTTAATCAGTTGGAGTTCGTCACATCGGCACCGCAACTACAACCTCCGCCACCACACCCACCGCCACCGCCACATTTCAACACTGCTCCGGATGCGTCATCTAGTTGACTGCCTCCATCATCCGGTGATAGTTGACGTATCGACAGGTCGAGTCTGTCCGGCTTATCGTTGCTCATATTTATACGTAGAATACGATCCGTGATATTCTTTTGCTTTTTTTGCAACAGAGATATATTCAAATCAACGTTCGGATTCGTTTTGTACTACACCGATATTCAAATTTTTATTTTAAGTATGCCCGAGCAGTTGGATAGTACGTCCTGTGTTAATGCGCTCAGCCGATTCAACTTTGGATGCAAGTTTAGCTTCAATCTGATCGATCCAGTATCCATCAGAGGGAAACCCTGCGGTTAACAGTATTTGATCGGTATGTTTAATTATATCTTCCAGGCGTGTTTCAATTACCTCTGGTATAAGATCAAAGTATGGATCTAAAACAGCGATATCAAACTGTCGATCCGGTATCGGCAATTCAAAGAAATCTCCCTCGTGGAGTGTGACAAGATCGCTATCTGCAGCAAGGTTCTGGCGGGCACCGGAACAATCCAAATCAATACAGTAAGCATCAGTTCCCCCCTGTTCAAGGACAACACGAGACATTGCAGCAGAGCCACAGAAAATATCTAGAATTGAGTCGATCTCATACCGTTCACACAGCATCTCCATAGTCTGAATCGGACCAGGAAGCGGACCTGCAATCGCAGCCCCTCCCCCCAAGACAAGGTGATCCATTCCATATTGTTCCATCTTTGACGTTAGTTCGCTATCAGAAGCCAGAATACCGGATTTAATCGCTTTTTCCAGTGAAATTGAGCGGTCGAAGGGGCCATCGTTGATAGTAGAGCGTTGGATTGCATCAACACTGACTAAAAAACGCTCATCTATATCACGGGTTTGAGCCATGTAGGAGGTCAGCCATCCACTATAAAGGAGGGAAAAATATCCTCTGTATCCACCTACATTGAACGGTGTAGCTTGTCCAAGTAACTGAGACCTGTTGTTCGTCATCACACGGAGCACCACTTCGTACTCTATATCAGAGGAGTATGCAGATTGTCTATCATAGACCTCGATGTCTTGGACTTCGAATTCGAAATTCGGATCAACAATTACTCCTGTGACGAGCTGGTGGAACTCGGCGCGCAATTCTTTGTGGAGTGTCTCATCTCGTAGACGGTCAAGCGCTGTCATCGGCTCTCATCCTCATTGTTGTCATGCTGGGAGGCGGTAGCTGGACGACCAACAGCTCCAACGTAGAGGGTAGTTTCATTCCCATGCAGGCAGAGGTACTCATCGGCTTGATCCTCAAGGAATCCACCGTATGGTCGACACCCAAGACCAACGCTTTCGGAAACAAGACAGAGGTTCTGCATCGCATGCCCTGCTTCAAGATTTGCGTATCGGTAACCTCTTTCACCGTATTTCTTTGTAGTCCGCTCGAGGTCTGCAGTTACAAACACAAGCATTACAGCGTTTTCGAGGGACCCGTAGACGAATTCCGAAAACTCGTGAACATCGTCCTGTGGGGTCTTATTTAATGCATTTTGCCGGACATCATAGTGGTATACACCCGTTTCAACCTGTTTAGCGCGGAGAACAGTAGTGTAGAGCTCAAGGGGGTATCGAGCCCCTCCCGAAGGGTACGCCCTGAGGTGGTCATCGTCAGTCTCGCCTCGTTCCGTGATTCCTGCTGTCCTTGCTAACAATCGTCCAAGCGTCTCGCGGCCAATACTCGTAGGTTCGAATGTTACTGGAGATCGACGTGTATCAATCGTGCGTTCAAGTGGGACTGTCTCAACAGGGTCCGGGCAGGGGAGGTCTATCTTTTCCCCTCGGTCATATGTTTTATATTCAACTTCAAACCAGTCTTGAGGGGCTTCAGACTTGTCGACTGGGTCTATTTCGAGGTTTTTACTATTCTCGTGATACGTTCGGTGCAACGGTATGTTGTTGAGGTTCTTACGTGAGGTCATAGGAACGGATGTGGCATGGTGTTTAATTCCGATTCTGTGCGTGGTTCGGCCAGGTAGCCAGTCTCAACAGGGACGGAATATAGCCGGTCAGTACCGAGGTATTTGAATGATTCAATCAGATGGAGTGGGTGGAATTCGGGGATAACTGTACTGACCGTTTTGAATCCCTGAGTTCGAATATCAGGTGTAGTTACATCTGCGACATACCAAGAGTAGCCATTATCTTCCAGGAATGTTTCAAGGGTCGCAAGTGCATCGGAACGGTCACAGATGGGCTGTTTAAGACCCGTTCTCTCGTCTGTTTCCAGCCAGAAATCTAGTTCATTGACACGTTCGGGTGGGGCCCAGTACGCGGCGCGTTGTTTGAGTGTTTGAATCGTCGATGTATCACTGTCAAAGGTCTGTTCATAGGCATCCCAGGTGCTTATTTGGAATGCCTCACGAAGGGAATCCCGAATTGCAGTAGTCATGTCAACGCTTGCATCTAATCCTAAGCAGACACCAGGTCGACGGTCATGATCAGTGGCAATCGCCAAGCATGCATGAACTGGGTGGTCCAAGGAGATGTCGAGGACATGAACATCCATTCCACGGTTTTCGAGTTCCTTCTGGAAGGCTGCAACTCCCTCATCCTCAACTGAAGAGAGGTCAATTTTTGGAAATTGGAGTTTATTCAAGTAACCGATAATAAAGCACTCTCGTTCGACAATTTCACACAGAGCCCGATAACACGCTGACTCGTAATCCATCCCTGCCGCCGCACCAGTCGTCATCGGCGACCGAACAGTTGTCGGCGATGAAAAAGGCAGATAGATGAGTTGCCCGGGAACAAGAGTCATTTTCCCTGAAACCATCTCTCGTGTTGCTGTCCAGTGGTACTCTGACATGCGGATATCGTCGCGAGTTAAACTCATTCCATCAAGCTGGCGCTCACTAAAAGCATTCATCGCCAGCGGATTCATTGCTCGTCGATCCAAGCCATCATAGCGACTCGTGATGAAATCATCAGGATCAGAAAGCGATAAGCAATATCGTTCCACCGCTTCGCCGATAGCGGCAATCCTGGCCTCGTCACGGTTAATCGCCGATCCGCCAGTGTTATCAGGGTCTTCTAGGCCATTCGGCGAGAACGCTGCTGTCTCCTGTATCTTGCTGACATACTGAAAGACATTACCTGTCTCTATTGAGTTTGGGGTCCGCTCAGTAAATCCGACAATAGGGCCCAACCGTGGGTCCACAAATTCTTTTCCAAGCTCAATTGCGATATCTATCGGGACATCACGCTTCGTATGGAGTCGTTCTCTTGACGGTGCTGTCAGTTCGTTCCGCATATCTCACACCCCGGGAGGCGAAGCACATCGGTCGTTGTCAAGTCCATATTCAGTGGATCCACCTCAACAACGGCACCGGTGGACTGTGGAGTCCTATCAGGCGCAACAATCGAAATTAGTTCAACGTGAGCTAATGACCAGACTAACGAGTCAACTACAGATGGGTAGATCCGGTCGCTCTCCTGCTCTTGTTCGCTGTGCTCACGTTGTTCTATTTGCCTGTTAGAGGCGCTTGCTATAAGTCTCTGGTAGTAACAATTGTAGCAGGCATCAGTTTTGGGTGGCGTATATGGCCCGAATTTGATTACCGAACCTACCAATCGAATCGGGAGCCAAGGGATGTTATCAGACCACGTTTTTTCAAGAACGGCCTGATGGAATGCAGGATCTTCGCCCGCAGCTACCGTTACCAGCAACTCCGGTGATTCCCCATTAGATGAGATATCTGATAGCAAATCTATAACTGAAAGTTCTACTGACGACGTGAGTACCTCGGGAGGGGTCGTAGGAACACCGGTCTGAGCCAGTAATGTAACATCAGTATCATTCAATCGAGCCTGAGTGTCAGCGGGCCGGTTGCTAGCCCAGTTGAGGAAGTCATCGTTAATACCGGCTTGCTCACGAACAAAGCCAGTCTCAGACAACCGTTCTAACAGCTGCTCTGCTGTCGATTCAGGGATCTGCAATCTATTCGCAATTTCATCTGAAGTTGTTCCTTCACGGAGCAACGGAACTACTTCCGCAACTAGTGCTACCGACTCCCCTTCAAGAACATGTTTCTCAGTTGGTGCGGACAGTACCCCACGGTCGTCATCAATCCGGATGAAACGGATGTACTCCGGAAGGTAATATTCGTCTGACTTAGTCATTGGTTGGCTTAGAATGTACGTATCATATATTCGATTACGCTTAGTATGTGGGATGTGAAAATCCCACAACAGATTCGGCAGCGTGTATCTGTGCAGTTGTGGTAGATGAATGTTAGCTCTCCACAATGGCTGACGTGGGACTCTGTAACGGGATCCAATGGCCCTTATTCTGTTAACTTGGATCCGGGGTTGGCGCCGAATTGCAGGACGGTCCACCACAACAGGCACCCGAACAACTCGAGTTAGCCACTGCACTCGCTGTGGTCTGTTCGGTGGTTAGAGCGTTAATCGTCAGGTCGATGCTATCTTGCGCGGTGTCGTCTTCACCAGGCATGCAAGTGTCCATTTCTGAGGTGAGTATATAACAGGGTAGCCCGAAGCCTATCAAATCAGTGCTGACAACTGAAGATTAGCAATATTGAAAGTAGTAAAGCATCTTATTTTGCAATATTTAACAAGTATGCTCCAGTCATAATTCAAATTTGATTTGAATTGCTCTACCAACGACATCAGAAATAGTAGTCCAGGCGTTAACGTCGTCCATCTATCATATCTCCAGACACTACCATCTCATTTGGTCTTCGGATGCTACTGGATTCCCGAAGTCAGTTCCTCAGACAGCAGTAACAGTAGTCGCTCTATTTGAAGTAGTCTTGACTCAGCACTACTGCTCCCCGGGTTACTGTACTAGTCGATCAATCTCAGTAACGATTTGTTGTATTAGTCGTAACAGATTTCCCCGATAACAGCGGAAATCGTGGTGTCTTCGACCGACCAGTACCCTCTTTAGTAACGGAAAAAAGAGCGTGTCATAGAATCCATCTCATAGTTTCTCACAGCCCGGTTCGTTTCCTCGCTCGTAGTTGGTGATGGCAATGACGAGTCGGAGACACAGCGCGAGGAACACTTCTGTTCGTGCG
>NZ_JAYMGZ010000006.1 GCF_037078405.1 Haloarcula sp. DT43
ACGCACGAACAGAAGTGTTCCTCGCGCTGTGTCTCCGACTCGTCATTGCCATCACCAACTACGAGCGAGGAAACGAACCGGGCTGTGAGAAACTATGAGATGGATTCTATGACACGCTCCACGTATCAATCTGCTGCTGGGTTGATTTATTCATTACCTCTCACCATCATTCGATTCAGTACTTCCCGCGTTATCCCGACTGTCTGCCCTCAATTTGAGGTGAGAGATACTCCCCCTGTCAGCACACTCTGGACAAAGGGGATCTGTGGACTCAGTAATACCCTGAACCCCGACTGTGGAATCACAGCTTCGGCAGTACCAGCGTAACACGCCATAGTCTTCCGTGAGGTGGGGGAACTGCTGTGCCAGTGTAGGGGTGAGGTACTCGTCAGGATACCCTTCTAGGTACTCAACGACTTTCTCAATGGGATAGCCACTGAACTCTTGGACAAAGCCTGAAGCTCCGTAGTCTTCTCCACTTGTTTCCCCCTTCCCACATCGCTCTCGGTATTCACAGAACTTGCACTCCCAATCGTATTCTGGAACGGGGGGTGGAAGCTCCTCGTTGAGCCGATAATCTGTGTGATCTTTTGCCCACCTGATAACCGTGTCTTCCCAAAACTGCTCGTCGAATTTGACGTGGAAAAACCTCGTTTCCAGCGAATCTCTCCCTCCGTAGATGAGCACGCCTTGGGTCAGCTTGATTTCATATTTTTCCGATAAACCGTATAGATAGGCGTGTAATTGGGCCTTATGATGGCGACTTGGAGACGAGAGATTCGCTACCGAGGACTTTGTCTTGATCTCAGTCGGCAGTACGGGGGTTGCGTCTCGGTCGACTATTACGGGGTCGGTAGCACCCTTGATCCGTAGTTTACCCCCCTCTGTTTCGACTACGAAATCCACCCAGATACTGTTTTGTACGTACGCATTCCGGTCGGTTACCCATCGCTCTAAGAAAGGGAAGACGATGTCCTCCTCGAATCGGGTGCCAAACCAGTAAATACCGGAGGGTTCTGAGTTTTCCTCTGGCGCATTGTGCTGGCGATAGAACATCTTGCGGTGGCACTGTACGAGCTGACTGGGACTGTGGCGTTCAGGATTCGAGACATGACCATTCTCATTGAAAAACGGCGTCCCGTTCTCAATGTTCTGTCTGTACTGCCGTTCTCGATACCAGTCTCGAAACTGCTCAGCAGACAATTTCTCTTTCAATTCGACTGCACCAGTTTCGACATCAGACGGGTGTAATTCGGTAGCCATAATTGCGACGGGCAGGTTTCGCCCGCCAATCACCATGGTCATCAACGCGATTCTGATACTTGCTCAATTACCGATTGCGCTCATGTGCCGCTCTCGGACTCGCCGTTGCGTATCAATGCCGACACGAGTTCCACGGTCGAGATATTGGTATCGAGAAGGAGGGCAGCAAGTTCGAAATAGTTGCCTCGGGAGACCATCTGGCGCTTGGGGTCATAGATGACAATACTGGCAGCATCAAGTGTCGGTAAATGAGTCTGCGAAAGGGCGTTGTACGCATTTCGATATGGTTCACCCGTCGCGTGTGTCTCTCGAACTCCCATTTCTTCGCTGGTGATTTTTCGCGCCAACTCCCTTGTGCTGAGTACGTTACTGTTTCTCTTCTCTATGATTTGAATCACGAGGCGGCGACGCTTTGTCCGCAGAGCATGGTACAGTGTAGACAAAAGTGTCTCCAATTCTTCCGAAGTCACGATATATCCTCACGAAAATCCTGTATCCGGCTGCCGAACTTGGATTGGGCGGCGATTGTATTCATACTGAAAGAATGAGTTGTAAACACAAAAATCTAGGTCTACAATAACTATATTCTATGTCCACAGATGGGTTTTCACACCCTGTTAGGATAGATTTCTGCGTAGTCGTGTGAGAATGCGACCACGCGTAGATTGGATGACGCAAGGCGACGAACGTATCATGGAGTTTCTGTACGAGAAGGATATCGTGGCGTCACCGTCGGTTATCGCTGCAAACATCGATTATACGAACGAATATATCTCTCGACGATGTCGGGTACTCGCTGAGGCAGAACTCTTGCAGCGAATAGACGCTTCCAATTACCGGCTGACTGACTTTGGCGAGCAGTTCCTCAGCGGTGAGCTCTCATCTGAAGATCTATAGGGACCTACATTTATTGGATGGAACCTGCCGTTTAAGCTGTTCCAATGCTTGATTATAGTGGCTCCACCGCTCACTTGGTCAAGATTAGCGAGATAATCACGACCACTACATAGCCACTATCTTAGACTCAATAACACAAAGTGAAATTAAACTAAATCAGAATTCGGGGTTGTCCAGTGACATCAAATGGTTCAGTCATCGGACGATATCTTCATATCACGTTCTTGCTTGATTTGAGTGGCAATATTATTACATTTGTCAGCAAGTATGACCCGTAACGCGCTTCCAATCGATTCCCCTGCTACGGGTGGGACTGCGTTTCCAATCTGTCGGAACCAGCTGGTGAACGACCCGAGGAAGATATAGTCATCTGGGAACGACTGTAATCTCGCAGCCTCTCGCGGAGTGATTCCTCGGTTTCGCCTTGGATCGTCACGTTCTGGGTCTGGACAAGCGTGTTCGTAGTAGTCTGGGAGCACGAACCCGTTCGCATCTTTTGCGAGGTGAGCGACTATTGTGGGGGAAGGTTTCGACCATTCGAGCTTCCGGTATTTGTCTCGAAAACGAGGGTTATCGGCTGTTCCAACGTCATACTCGATATACTCAGCATACTCACCATCGGAATCATACTTGACATCCCATCCAGTATCGCCAGGCTGTAGGCCTTCTTCGAACAGGATTCTATCTTTTTCCATGGGGTGTTCCCGCGCCCGGTGGTTGAAGCAGAGCTCGGTTCCCTCATGTAGTCCGTTCTGTTTCACGTACTGGCTTTTGGGCCCTCGTCCAGTTTCTGTCATCACCCGTCCGCCCTCCCCACGACGTAAGCGAGGAAGTCCAGACAATCCTTGTTTGATATTACGTTCGCAATCAGCTCCGCTGAGATTATCCAACAGGTCCCCAACCTCGTTTTCGCTTACTACGATGTCATTCCGAATCCCGACGAGTAGAACACGTTCCCGTTTCTGCGGGATTCCGAGCTCAGTCATGTCCTGCAGACGGAATCCAACTTGATACCCTTCTCCGCTCTCACCGAGAGCTTCCAAGTCCTCAATTATCCAGTCGATGACGCGTACATCTGTATCACCGACTTTGTTGACCATCCCCTCCACGTTCTCCATCACAATGGCCTTCGGCCGGAGCTCATCGACGGCTTCGACGTACTTTGTGTACAGACTGGTCCGGTCGTCATCAAGTACGCTGTATTCATCGTCTTTCGCTCGACGGGACCGGTAGCCTGCCTGTGAGAGTGATTGGCAAGGTGGTCCACCTACAATGATATCAGGGTCAGGCGCGACTTCCTGGATTTCCGCAGACATGTCGATTTCTCTCACGTCGCCACAGACCACGTTCTGATGGGGGATCTCAGGATGGTTTAGACGGTAGGTCGCAACTGCATCGGGTTCGATATCGATTGCCCAGCGGACATCATACCCCGCTTGAGAGAGACCATGCGACAGCCCCCCTGCTCCGGCGAACAAATCAACCACAGCAGGTCCTTCACGCTCTTTTCGCTGTTGCTTAAGTCGATACGTCAACAGGAATTTCCGAATTTCACAGTCTTCACGGCAGGTATCGCCATCCGCATTGACAGCATGGGTTGCGAGCGCACGGTACAGAATTGGAACATGGCGGTCAATCAACTCCTCTTCTAGGTCCGTGTGGCGCCCGGTTGATTCTACTGAAGAAGCGGGATCAAGCAAACCGAGGGAAACCAGTAGCTCGTCAATCTGTGGGTCTGCGGGCCACACAGGTTTGTCAAATGCGACTTGGAGGAGCCACCAAGCGTCCTGCTCCTCAATTCCCGGAATGGTTCGTAAAAATGTAATGTAAGTAGAATACTGGACTCGTGAGAAATCACAGAGCGTAGTGCCCTCTGTATAGTGTGTCTCGCTAACGGCTTCAAGTAGTGACTGCAAGCAATCTATTCGTTCCGCGCTTACCCCCTTTCGAGGGCTTGCAGCACGGACTGCCTCGTGCAGATCTTCTCGACCCAGAGCTTCGATATTTTCCCAGCTTTCATGGTCTCTGCGGAGGTTTGCCACTGTCTTTCTTGGAATCTGGTCGAAGAATCTTTTTGCAGGAGATTCAGTCTGTTTTCCAAGGACTACAGCAGCAACGGTATCAAGTGGGTCATCGCTTTTAATGAGTGGATCGCCACATGGACACTCCCCTCCGAGATCGCTGCTCTCCCTCTGAATAGCGTGGTACCGACATCCGTCCACACTTTTTGACTGGTTTCGAGCTATATTCTCAGGGGTAGCACGCGGACAGCCAGCAGGGGGCTGCTGATGACGCCGAATATGTTCTGCAGTGAGCGTGTCTATGAGGAAATCAATATTATCCAGAAGTAACTGTCTATGCAATGTCCGTTCAGATTCTGGAGCAGAGCGCACCTGCTCAAATGAAGAACCGCAAGAGGCGGCCGGTCCAGACATAGGAACCTTTTCTACACGATATGATTTAAATCTCCTGGTCATACAAGCCGCGAAATTTTTCACTTGGTCATAATCTCGGCCGTGAGCAACTGATACTACCTCCCTTAGAATTACGACACAGAAATTAGCTCAGTGACCGGTTCTCTATTACTGAGGCTGCCCTCAGTGTAATTAATGACAGCCGCTGACTGATTGTCTCAACTGAGCCATGGCTCCAATTTGCACCTATTTCAAAGAGAACGGCTCCGTTGGAACCTTCAGAAGTTGATAGAAATAGCTTACTCAATATAGAGGGTGGATTCAGCAAGCCCCATGGTTCACTTCACAGTCTCGCTGAGAGAGCAATCATGAATTTAGTCCGCGAATCATACTCTCTGTGTTGCCTCGGAAAACAGATAGTCACTAATGTGATTAGCACTCTGTCGGTTATAATCAGATCCCATTTTCTCTAAGTCCGTGTAGGTAACGCGCTGCCGCTTTCCACTCGCCTCATCAACCGGAATAAAAAATGTAGCAACCTCAGCTTCCGAATAGCCAGCCAACAAATCAACATCTTTTGTCTCGTAGCGATTGGCGTCAGCTTGGATGTAATACCGGTTCCCCTGCTCCTGTTTTGCTGTTTTAACCTGAATCTTGAATAGAGTGCCATCCTTGTCGACGATGAGATCGTACGGATGGTTGTGACCAAAGGGGAAAGACACACCGTACCCTTGCATCATCAGCTCCGAGGCGACGGCTAATTCGGATTTCTCTCCTTGACGGGGGCTGTTGTTCATGATGCAAGTCTCCACTATTATGCAATAAACGTGATCGTAATCGGCAATCTCGGAATTAGCTAGATCTGACTTCGGAGCTGACCGAATCCAAGGATCGATTCGCGCTGTGTATTCACCACGACCTAAATAAACTGTTACAACTCGAGGGTCTCAACGAAGTCAAAAAACAGAACTTAGTCTAATAGAGATACCGTTGTCGCAGCCTCTGAGTTGCGCAGAAATCTCACAAGGTCTACGAACCCCTCCACGGGTGGTCCTTCAAGGAGGACGCCAGTCTCAAGATAGTGCTCAAACCCGTAGTCCGTCACATTGGCACTCCCCACGTATGCTGATCTCTCATCGAATAACATAATTTTGGCATGCAGAGTAAACTCAGGAGTGGCCCCATCTTGCCGACGCTGTGCTGACGGTGTCTCGGCATTCCAGCGGGTATAGTCTACGCAGGTAAGAAGCGAAAGGTCAATACCACGCTCGTCAGCCCGTTTTGCAAACGACTTCAGCACTGAGTAATTGTACGACTCTGTGTCAGTGAGATACCGAGAAATTATGCGGACCTCCACGTCCCGGTCCATGGCCGCAAATAGCACTTCTTCGAGATGAGCGAATCCATCTTTTTCGAAGAATGGTGCGACCAGAGTAATTGAGGATTCACTTCTTTTGACCTGCCGTGTGAGGGTCGGCATCAACCATGCCATTCCGAACGATGTCGGGCTCACGTCCTCGAAGGCAGGGTCAGAAGGAAACGTCACCAGCGGTGTTGCCTCTGTCGCTGGCGGTTGACGTGCCTCGTATGCATTGACGCTACGCGAAGCATGTCGGGCTCTCTCGAACACTCCCCGGCACTCTTCTACGTTGACCCGGTAGGCGCTATCTTCAACGCTCGTTCTGAACGACTCACGAGTGATTGCGTCAGTCTGTGAGAGCTGTCGAAACACGTCAGTGGATGCTGCAACAGAGACATCGGTTTCGCTTGCAATTTGCTCGGGAGTCACCAGTTCATCACGTCCACCGGACAGAACTAACAGGCCCTCGAGCTGGGAGAGGAGCTGCTCATCCCGATCAACGTACTCCGCTACAGCGAGGGGCATCCACGTCGATTCAGATTCGTCGTTCATATGAATTGTATATAATTCGGTAGTCAGTACACGCCAGGGAGCCGATTACAGTGTCCAGTATCCCGCGATGTCCATGTCAGTGTTCGGCCGACTGCCGAAGAGGAAGTCCCGGGACAGAACCTGGTTGAAGTACGAACAGCTGATCTCACTCACGTGCAGGCAGGAGAGACACGCTCCGCCACGCTGTGAGCAGACCGGGTCGTACACACACTCGTTTCCGTGAATCTCTGCCTGACCGAGGAGGTTATCCAGTTGCTGTTCGACCATCGTGTGCATCCCGCCAATATTGAACTCCTCCCGGTTGTTCGCGTAGATGACGACAGAGAGCGCGCGCGGGAAGAGGAACTCACTGAGGTTCGTACGGTCGAACCCACTGATAGTGCTGGCCTGCTTTAGCAGGATATGACTCAGCGTGTGGACTAGCTGGAACACGTGTTCTGTGACCTGTTCCTCGACCGACTCGTCGAGATCCGTCTGGAACTTGCCATACCGTTCGACCGGCGCGAGGTGATTAAGCAGAAATGCCCACTGCTCTTCGGTGGAGAGTGACTCGATCTCGCTCCGGGCGTGTTCGAGCGCGGCGTCATCGCGGCTGTTGATCTCCGGGAGCACGATATCTCCGTTTACGGCGTCCGGATCACTCGTCCCCGGAATGTTGAGCGCGACCCACAACAGGACCTGTGCGGGGTCGAGGTCGAACTGAACCGCCTCCGTTTCAGACGTATCGACGAATATTGGCGTTCCGTCCCCGTCACTCGCGCTCTGTGAGAACGCGTTGATCTGTGCTTCCCCTTCTTCACGACTACCACGAGTGTACCCGTACACGAACGTCTGCACGGGGAAGTCTTCGATGACGCGAACGTCATCGAATCCGAGGGCCTCCAGGTCGTCGTGGTAGCTGTTGATGCGGTCTGCTTTGTCGGTGAAGCCACGGTCTCGAGCGTTCGTCTCGAGTTCGCCTAGTGTATCCGTCGTGAGCGACTCGCGGCTGAGAACGTACTGGAGAACCTCGTCACCGGCTTCGGTGAGCTCAGAGGTCTCTCCGTCTGCATCCAGCGCGAGTGTCTCGTCGAGGCGCTCGAGGATGGTCTTGCTCTCCAGCGACCCTTGCTCGCGTAGATACTCACGCGCCTCGTCGAGCGTATTTATATCGTCGTGCGTTGTGTAGATTTCCACCACCTTCTCGTCGTCTACCTCCACCTCACCAGTTCGCTGATGCAGGCTAACGTCTTGGAGTGACGCCGCATCGGACAGTCCGAACAGCTTTGCGATTGCTCTTTTCGCGCCGTCCTCAGAGTTCCGGAGATGCCCGATGCCTGCGGTGTGCAGGTTCACCGTTGAGAGATAATGTGGGTAGAAGACACTCCCGGCCCGATGGACTGTCGTGTACATTCCATCGTTTTCCTCTGCTTCGGGAGCACTGTACTCACAGTTGCAGTTCTGATAGTTCCGCATGGGCGTATCCCACCCGCAGTTACCGACTTCACAGCTCCAGTGGAAGTTCCGAACACGCTGACTGTTGCGGCGGTTGAGTATGACGTGCTGGTCTCCGTGGTTTGGGCACTTTTGTGGGTAGAGACGGCGAATCTCTCCGCAGGTGTGAACGCTTACAAACTGGTACTGTTCGAGGTTGCCGTCACAACCGGATCGGTCACAGGTGAGATCCGGATTGTTGTTCTTGACTTCGTCCGCGGTGTAGTACCCGTGTGCCTTGTCGCACTTCTGGCACTCGTAGGTAGTGGGGAAGGGCTCGGCCCGAACAGCCTCTGGCACGCCGAAGTGGTAGTGGTCGGTATTGTTCGAGACGAAACCGTTCTGTCCCCCATCCCAGTTTCGGACGCGTGCGAGGACGCGACCGAGTATGTAGTCCTTGCTGACGGTACCACTCGCGTCGTTCGTTTCGAGCCGCGTGGTCTTCCAGATGCCGCGCTGCCCGCTGTAGTCGAACGTGTTCTCGGGCAGGAACTGGTAGAGTACCTGCGACTTGCTACGTTCCATTGACATAGTTATCGGTTGCTGTAGCTGCTGAGGATGTCCTTGTACTTCCACTCGGGATCGATTGGAAGCTGTTCGTCAACGTCACGGAGACTCCGCATCGGAGACCCCGGGAGGCGTTCGCTCGTCCATTGCCGGTCACTCAGCTGCACCTCGGAAATCGCACTGCGGGTGAGCTGGCTGACATCGTCACTGAACTCCGGTGGGACCTCCGAACCACCGTACATGTCCACGAGAATGTTCTCGAGGTCAGCGTCATCGACCGTCGAGAGGAAGTCCTCGGCACGGTCACCGAAGTACATCTGTTCCCCGTCGTCGGTGTACATGTAGTGGTTGAGCAGAAGCGCCATGAACAGACCTGGCTGCGTCCGCTTGACGCTGTTCTTCGCCCACCGGTTCACTGAGACGGGTTCGACGAGTCGGTCGAGGAACTGGTGGTACTTCTCGAAGAAGTGGTAGTGACTCAGGTCGCGTTCCCGGATGGGGTGGAGGATGTTGAACACAAGCCCAGGGTGTGATCGACCCGCCCGGGAACTGGACTGGATGTACTCAGCAGTGGCACGTGGCATCCCAAAGAACACCATCATGTTGAACCGTTCCACGTCCACCCCGTGACTGATCATACTGGTGGCGGTCACCGTGTTGGGCCGGTAGGCAAGTAGCCAGGCGAGGCCCTCCCGAACTTCGGGGGAGGCGGCTCGGAGGGCGACCCGGAACTCCGTCCGTGGAGTTCTCTCATCGTCGAGTTCTCCCGCGAGGACATCACGCAGTTCCATGATGTCCGGGATGACCGCCTCGTCGACCAGGTCATCGTCGGCGAGGCTCTGCAGAAGAGACTTGTCCTCGTCCTCCTGCCATGGGTCGTCGAGCTGGTCCAGAATGGTCTGGACCTCCTCGAAGGGCGTCCCACCCGTCATGCGCTCTGAATTGAGCGGCGGGCGACCCTCCCCACGGAAGTATGCGTTCAGCTGGCTGACGAACGACTGGTCTAGCCGGTCTCCATCCTTCTTCGACAGCAGGTACGTCAGGCTCGTGCTGTAGAGCGTGAGGATGTCGATAATCTCAGCGATGGAGTCAGCCGACAGGGCCTCACTGGTGTCCGTCCCCTCGAGTTCGACGCCAGTGAGTAGGTCTTCGGGCGACTCCATCGCCATCAGGAGGAGATCCTGGACCTCCTCGTGGAAGGTGAAGAGCACATCGATGATGGAGTTGATGTGCGTCTTGCCGTGTGGGATGAGTCCCATGTAGTAGCGCTGTGTATCGGGCTGTTCCATCGCGTAGAAGTTCTCGCGCAGGAAGGGACCTGGCGACGGGAAGCGCTCTGCAGGACGGAGGAACAGATGGTACACTTGGTCCTCATAGGCCGTGATCGTCGCTGTCGGTGCGAGTATCTTCGTCTTCCCAGCATCGACAATCTCCTGAAGCGTCTGGACTCCGGTCTCGTAGTGGCCGTCGAAGCTCCCGACGCTCTCCTCGAGGAGGTGGAGCTCGTCTGGAACCATCAGCGATGGAGCCGGGTCGTACACCTCTATCGGCGACGCCATCATCTCGAACTCGTCTTTGTCGATATCACAGCCGTACTTCTCCGTGCACTCACCGAGGCTGGCGAAGCCGTGCGTCGGGCACTCGTACTCCATCTCCCCGGTCAGGATGTGTGCCATCTTCCGCTGGTACCCGACTGCAGTGATTTTGTCGATGGTTCCTGCCAGAATGCTCGGTACGTAGCGGTAGAGCTCGTTATCGACGACGTGAATCGGGAGCTCGTCTTCCGCGTACACCTCTTGGGCTGCGGTCTCGCGCTTCTGCCAGTCACACTCGAAGGGGTTCCCAGTACAGACGTGAGCGAGGCGTATATCCTCCGTCACTCGCATCTCGACCCGTGAACCACAGGCTGGACAGCTCGGAACGACCTTCGCCTCCTCTCTGAGCTCCTTGTCTTGCTTGTAGCGCGTGAAGTTGTCGTTGTTGTAGCCCGTGAGCGCGTTCGGTGTGTTCTTCTTGCCGACGAGGAAGCCGACACTGAACGGCCGGGATGGACGACTGCCGATGTCGTCCTGGTCACGGCGGACGAGGTCGGCGTACATGATCGTCTCCGACATCCGCTGAAGCTGCTGAAGCGACAGGAGCCGGAGTGGGAATCGCGTCCACGTGGTCACCCCGAAGTGCTTGCCGCGGATACGGTCGAAGAACATGTTCCAGACGGCGACACCGAAGAACGCCTCGGACTTGCCGCCGCCAGTGGGAAACCAGAGCACGTCGACGACATCGAGGGCACCATCGGCCTCCTCGAAGCGCTCTGAGAGCTCCTCTTCGCCACGCCAGCTGATTTCATCCCACTCCTCGTACTCGCGGCCAGCGATATCGGGAACGAGCATGACGATGAACACGAGCTGGAATAGTCGCCATGTGTCGAAATCGTGCATCCGGTCCATGGACTCGTTCATCAGTTCGAACGCTCGCCCGACCGTGTCCGGATGTTCACGGAGCACGCGGATGCCACGTCGGAACCGGACGATTTCGCGCTCGAACGCGGCCTTGTCCTCTTCGAAGTCCTCGCGGTCGGCATCTGACCAGTCGCCGCGCTTGCTGTACTCCCGGAGGGCCTCCGGGTACGCGGTTTCGAGGTACTCGTCCATGGCGTCCGCGACCGACTCCAGTACCTCATAGCCGCCGCCGTGAAGGTCAGCGAGTTCGCTAAATGCAGGGTTCACTTCCCGGTCAGCGGACTCATAGACCCGCTGGCGGTACTGGGGGATGAAGTCCGTTTGGACGTGGTCGGTGTGCGGGTCTGCCCGAGGCGCGGATCGCCCAGGCGTGGCATCACCGAGCGTTTCCTCATAGTCCGGCGCAGTTATCGTGCAGTTCCGGCCGTGCCCCCAGAGGTCACGGTTGTAGCGGAAGTCCTCGGGAAGTGGGTCGAACGTGAAGGGGGTAAACTCCACGTCGCCGTTCGCCTGGAGGTCAAGCTGAACCTCGAACAGCGTTGGATCGCGGAGCGTGTAGATGTAGTCCCGTTTCGGCTGTGTGCCCGTGTTTGTGACCTCGATGTCGAGCAGGAGTTCGTTCCCGTTGCTCTCCCGGTCCTCGGTGGTGGTGATCTGTACCGACAGGTCCCAGTCCGGTATCGCTGGTGTCCCATCTCGTTCCTCGAGGTAGTCGTCGAACGCGCTCTCGCTTTCGAGAACGTAGCTCGGGACATCCTCGTCCGGCTTGTCGTCTCCGTTATCGAGGTAGATGTCGTCGCGTGCTACAGCCCGTTCACGAGCATCTTCTACAGCCGTTCGAACCGCTTCGGCGGTGCGCTCCTGCACGACCTCCGGGGTTGTCCGGGTCCCACCCGCAATAGCCTCGTAGGGAACCTCGATCGACGGCACCTCCAGTTCGAGCCGGTCAAAGACCGGAAGGAGCGTTGTATTCTCCGTATCGTCGTCATCGCGGTCTGCCAGCGAGACGTACTCCTCGCGCCGGTCCATCTCCTCGTAGGTCGGGTTCACACGCACCCACACGCTCCCCGTGATGTCGAGAGAGATTGTATCTCCCGCAGACCCGTTTCGGATGCGGGTCATGGTGCCGATGGCGCTGGGCTCCATTTTCGACTGGAGGTCGTCATCACTGTCTTCGAGGTCGCTGTTCGCCTCCGGGGCCAGTGCCCCGGCGAAGAACTTGTCACTCGGGGCGTCGCGCTTGACCCGCGCGTTCTCCCCCTCGAGATTGCCGCTCACCCGATCAGTGATGCGCTTCCTGAGGTGTCGTGCGATGCGTTCCTCGTCGTCCGGAGGTCCGTCGTCCGAGTCAGGCTGGGACCCTGTCATGTTGCGCCTAGCACAACTTATGCTATCCCACTTAAACCTTTACCTCAGACCAGTACCTTAAACAAGAGCGATAGCTCGGTACTGGTCTGAGATTTTAGCGCCGTGCGCGTGCGAGCAGCGCATGCGCGTCCCGCGTGTGCGCTCGCACACGCGCAACCCCTTGATAGAAATCATCAGACAGCCCTCTTCATCAAGTGTTATGTATCAGAAGTTCCCTGTCTGTATATCAACAGGAGGCGTCCCCTTGGCGCTTCCAATTCAACACACATGTCTCAGCAATCTCACCCCTACCGCACGAATCGGGACCTCTTTTCTAACCATTATCTCAATGAGCATCTTCGGCAGACGGAGCCCTGGGAAGAAGTCGACCAGGACGAGATTCGTGATACTTATCAGGAGATTCGAGAGCTCTGGGAGGACAAGAAGCACAGAGTCGAGGACTACAACGAGTCCTCACTTGAGGATAACTTTATTCGCCCGATGTTCGACCTTCTCGGTATTCCGTTCGAAGTCGAGCAAACGGTACAACGCAACGCTCGGCGTCCGGACTACGGTTTTTTCCCGAGCAGCGACGCAGGCGATGCGGCATATGACCGTGATGACTTCTACGAGGAGGCAATAGCTGTCGCTGACGCAAAGCGATGGGGCCGGAAGCTCGACACCCGTGGCAAAGAGAAACGTGACTTCGAGAACCCGAGCTATCAGATCCACCGATATCTCCAGGAGACGCCACCTCAGTGGGCGGTCCTAACGAACGGTGAGAAGTGGCGGCTCTACTACGGACCGACGAGTCACCGACTGGACTCCTTCTATGAGATTGATCTCCCTGAACTCCTCGACATCGTGGACGAGGAGAATGACTTTGAAGCATTCAAGGAGTTCTACCTGTTCTTCCGTCAGGAAGCGTTCCTCCCCGACAAGACGGGTGACTGCTTCCTCGACGACATTTACGACGAGAGTAATACCTTCGCCGAGGCGCTTGGGGAGGACCTCCAAGAGAACATCTACGAGGCGATTCGCGTGCTCGCAGAGGGATTCCTCGATACGAACGATGACCTCAACGAAGAGACACTGGTTGAGGATCTTGAATTCCTTGACAAATCGTCCGATTTCGAACAGGCACGACTCGATCTCATCCACGACAGTTCACTCATCTATCTCTACCGGCTCATCTTCGTTCTCTACGCCGAAAGTGAGGGACGAAATCTCCTCCCGACAGACAACGAGATCTACAGCGGGAGTTATAGTATAAACGAGCTGAAACAGGAAGTGGTTGAGAATCGGGACGCGACCCAGCAGCACTATCAGACGTGGCAGACTGAACTCTGGGATCAGCTCGACGAACTGTTCGTCCTCATCGACCAGGGAAGCCAGGGACAGGGCATTCCGAAGAAAGATCTCTACATCCCGGCGTACAACGGTGGTCTATTCCGAACGAGCCCAGATGAGGACGACAGCGTCGAGTCGCAGTTCCTCTCGAACTACGAAGTCGGCGACGCGTATATCGCTGAGGTCATTGAATTACTCACTCGCCACGAAGCCGACAAAGGCAAAGGAAAGGTGTTCGTCGACTACTCCTCGCTGGACGAGCGGAACCTCGGTTCGATTTACGAGGGCCTGCTGGAGTACAAACTTGACGTGGCCGACGAGCCATTGACCGTCGACGATGGTAAATATACTCCTGCCGAGGAAGACGATGACATCGCGGTCAAGACTGGAGATGTGTATCTCCGCACTGACGACGGGGAACGCAAGGCCACAGGGTCCTACTATACGCCCGAGTACGTCGTCGAGTACATCGTTGACGAGACGCTCGGACCACTGGTCGATGAGATACAGGAGGACCTCATGTCCCAGAGTGCGGACACGACTCATAGCCGGGAAGGCGGGTTCGCTGACGAGTTCGCTGAGCAAATCTTCGACCTCACTGTGTTGGATCCCGCGATGGGAAGTGGACATTTTCCGGTCAACGCAGTGGACTATCTCGCTAGGAAGATCATTGATGCCCAAGAAAAGCAGGACCGACAGGCGATGGACGCTGCAGACGCGGAGGTTCGAGCACCGACAACCGAGGACGGAGAACTACGCGACATCAATTGGGCGCGCCGAAAGGTCGCTCAGCGGTGTATTTACGGCGTAGACGTTAATCCGCTAGCGACAGAGCTGGCAAAGGTTTCTCTTTGGCTGCGGACGCTCGCTGCGGAGCAGCCGCTCGCGTTCCTTGACCACCACCTCAAAACAGGAAACTCGCTCGTCGGGAGTGACATCGAAGACGTACTGTCCGACGGCGACGACGAGATTACGGAGGATGGCCAGCTAACCCTCCAGCAGTCGTTCGACCACACTCGCCAACGTGCAATGGAGCACGTCACTGATCGCTTCCAAGACCTGCTCAACATCGACAATGAAACACTGGAAGACGCAAAGGAGATGGAAGCAGTTTACGAAGATGTACGTGATGACCCTCTGTACCGGAAGCTATTGGCGATGGCTAACGTCCACACCGCCGACGCTTTCGGGCTTGATGTACCCGATGACGCCGACGAGCGCATGGCCCGTGCTCTTCACAGTGAGGCGTGGGAGAATATCGAGGAACAGGACTGGTTCAAGTCGGCTCAGGCAATGGCCGATGATGAGCGCTTCTTCCACTGGGAGCTGGAGTTCCCGATGGCATTCTACGATCAAGACGGGAAGCGGAAGACTGATGCTGGATTTGACGCGGTAATCGGGAATCCGCCGTACGTAAAGATTCAGAATCTTCGCGGTAGTCAACCAGAGTTTGCTGAATTTCTTGATGAACAATATATGACCTCTACTGGACGATTCGATATTTACGCGGCATTTGTCGAGATGGGCAGCCAATTGGCTGCTGGAAAGAATCTTTCGTATATTCTCCCCAACAAGTTCTTCGAATCCAGCGCAGGAGAAGGCCTTAGAGAATACATCACAAGTAACGGACTATTAGAGAAAATCCTTGACTTCGGCCGTCACCAAGTGTTCGAGGGGGCGACGACGTACACATGTATTCTGATGCTCGGAGCAGGTGAAAAATTCGAGTATGGCCAAATCAATCAATCTTCCAGAGAGATTCAGAATCTCAATGAGGTGCAGTTCACTACAATAGACTCTGATGAACTTGGTGATGAGCCATGGATACTCACAGGGCCGAGAGAGCGGGAACTACTGAACCGGATTGAAGAATCTGGAACACCGCTCGGTCAGTACACCGAGTATATTTCGGAAGGAATCGTGTCCGGAGATAACCAGGTACTCTTTGTAGAGATTCTTGATAATGGAGAGGAGATAACAGAAGTCAGAACACAGATAGACGAGAAAGTCCGTGAGCTTGAATCAGAAATCGTTCACCCTCTCTCAATGGGTGACGAAATTAATCGGTATGCCAAGCCGGACGCAAGTATGGGTGTAATCTATGCGTACGAGGAAACCAACTCAGGGACCGACCTAATCCCAGAGCAGCGGCTGGAATCGGACTATCCTAAGGTGTATGACTATCTTAGTGAGTATCGTTCTCGACTCGAAGATAGGGGAAGCAAGTCAATGAACTATCCTTCATGGTACTCCCTATGGTGCCCACGCGAGAAAGAGCTGTTCGAATCGAAAAAACTTCTCACACCCGATATCTGTCAGCATCCGAAATTCACGGAAGATAGACAAGGAAGAAATTATTTCGCAGACACGACTTACGGACTGGTACTTAATAAGAACTCAAAATCGCAGAGGAAATTCTTCCTATCGGTACTGAACAGTAGCCTCACCTGGTTCTATATATATCATACGAGTCCCGTTCTCCGAGGAGATTTCCGCCGGTTCAAAACAACATATCTCGAAACCCTACCGATCATTCAAAAACGACCATCTGGGAATATTAAAAGCCTCTCAGAGGCGTGGGGTCAGAATGGATTCGAAAATAAAGCTAGAAACTCTCCTATTGACGCGCTTGTTTTCCTAGGAGAAAAGATGGGGGAGCTTCACGACTCTCGCAATACACTCAATCTCAATCTCTTCGAGTACCTTGGTAACTACACAAAAGGACCCAATCTCCCCGATATCGGCCTTTTCCAACCCACTGCATCAAATATTCTCGATGCCACCACTGAGGAGTACGAGAAACTGCAGATCGAACGCGCCCGTACGAAATGTAACGACTCGACAGTCACCATCGAAGTGACAGCACGTTACAAGCCGGAAGAAGAGGACGAGTTCGAGACTGATACCTATGGCTACACGGAGACGGAGTTCGTCAAGGCGTTCACGCTCACGAACTTGAGCGAAGAGGAGGAAGCACTCGTCGAGGCATTCGTTCCCGTCGTCGTTGAGGAGGAGATTGGGGATTTCTCCGACGGGGCTGGGAAGACAATCTCTCTCATGGATCGATTGAAAGATATCACCCTACCTGACCCCGATGACGTGGCTGACGATCTCCGGCGCTACATCGAGACAAAAGAACGAGCCGACGAACTTGACGAGAAAATCGAGAAGACCGACCAGCTCATCGACGAGATTGTTTACGACCTCTACGACCTGACTGATGAGGAAATCGAGATAGTGGAAGAAGCGGTCGCCGACGACTGAGCTTCGGATACTCCAACACTACAACCACGAAAGACCAGCATTTAGCTCCTCAAGGAAACCTGGCCGCACTTGAACTTCGGGCGGGAATACAATCGGTTCGCCCTCTTTTTCGGTTATTGTCTCACGAAGGAACGGATGTGCAGGCTCGAACGACGGACTCGTCCGTATCCGATACTCACTATCGACTGTGAATAGCGCGGCGTCGAACGCCCGGTGATGGAGTGAGTTCAGCACAAACACGTTCTCCGGATGCTCAGCGAGCTCTGGTCGCTGGCTCCGAGGTAACACGTGAGCCAGATCAAGCAGAGCCTCTTCCTGGATGCCAGTCAGAGTACACGCCTGCTCATATCGCTCAAACGTTTCAGTCCTGAACGTGTCGCTCACGGCAACTTCGGTCTGCTCGTAACGTCGAATGGTTCCACCGACAGAATCGAGCAATTCGCCGGTCGGCCATTGCTTGATCTCTCCGGACCTCACCCACTGTTTCCAGACTTCGGGTGCGTTCTCAGAACTATTCGTCCGTACACGGTCGTGTAGCCAGGAGACCGGGACCGAATGTGTGTTCAGGATCGAGAAGTGGAAGAGGTAGTTCGGAATCTGTGCTCCTGACTCGCCCTGATATGACCGAATCTCGAGGTGGTCGGGAACGCAGAGTCCACAGAACTCGACGGCGCCAGACTGTGGCTTCCGGAAGACGAGGACCGGTGGGACCTCCTCACGTCGCCCAGATGCCTTTCTGTCGAATGCTTCCTTGATTTTCTGGTTTTGCTTGGACTCGCCGTAGGGGTTGTCTGCCTTGGCATCGCCCCAGTAGCTGATGTATCCCGAATTGACAGCCAGTGTGTCTTCCCACGGGTCGTCGTGCTGAGAGACGCCCTTGTCGTTTGAGACGAGTATCAGTGCCGCCGGAGTATCACTGCGGTCAGTTCCGAGGTCCCGAATACCGCCCGTGTTTTTGATGCCACTGTTCAGCGACCCTCGAATCCACCGTAGAAACTGGTCTTCTGAGTTCCGGTAGCTTCCCGTGTCCCGATATTGTTCGCCAACTTTGAACGCCCTATTCATGATTTTCGGGATGTGGGTTGGGGAGCGTTCATTCGAGACAGCGAGTACATAATAAGAGACCTGAGTACGCAAAGACATTAAACCCGAGAGTCGCATCGGACCCATTAGTGACCAATTGCCAGTGCGGATTCGAAGTCGGGGACCGCGTAAGCTTCGCGGGTGGCGATGGTGAAGTGGCGAAAGCAAACCATCGCCCAGATGGCCAGTGTTTGCTGATGATTCTCACTGATAGCGGACAGACAAAGCGCCCGAGCGCCGTCGTCGACAAAGTCGAGGGCAGCGACACGTTACTGGCAAACCGCGAATTCGATACACCAGACCATTTCAACCTCCGGTCACGGGCTGCGGAACTCGACCTCGCCCACCGTCAGGACCGGTTCGTTACCTTGGAGAGCAGTCGCATCGACATCGCACCACACCAGGTGAAGGCCGCCCATGAGATTCTCACCTCCTACGACCACCGCTATCTGATCGGCGACGAGGTCGGTCTCGGCAAGACTATCGAGGCCGCCATCGTCATCGAGGAACTCGCCGCTCGTGGGCAGGCTGACAGGGTACTGATCGTCGCTCCTGCCCCCCTTGCGACGCAATGGCAGGAGGAACTCCGCGAGAAGTTTGACAGCAACTACGTGGTCTACGACCGCGACTACGTCGACGCGAAGCGAGGAGCCCACCCGAATAAAAACGTCTGGACACACGACGACCGCATTATCACCTCTATCGACTTCGCAAAGCAGGAGGATATGCTCGCGGCACTGGATAATCTAGACGAGGAGTGGGACATCGCCATTTTCGACGAATCGCACCACCTCACAGCGCGCCGTGAGGGGAAGCGTGGAATCGATAGGACCGAACGCTATCGGGTTGGCGAGGCGGTTTCACAGAACTCCGATGGACTTCTGTTCCTCACCGGAACGCCCCACAAGGGTAAACGCGATCAGTTCTACTTCATGATCTCGCTGCTTGCCCCATACCGATTCCGTGACGAGCACGATGTCAGCAAGGAAGGGCTCCGGGGTCTGATGATTCGTCGGCTAAAGAGCGAAATGTACGAGTCCGACGGCTCCAAAATGTTCCCAGAGAAGAATATCGAGACGCTGCCTGTCAAGTTCACGCCTGCGGAACGAGAACTCTACGAGAGTGTCACGGAGTACATCACAGAACACTACAATCTCGCTCACAGGGAGGACAACGACACTGCAGGCTTCGCCATGGTTCTCTACCAGAAGCGGCTCGTCTCGTCGATTCACGCTATCAGGAAGTCGCTCAAAAACCGGATGAAGTCCATCCAGGCCGGTGGCGCTGACCCGAGTGAACTGTCGCAGCTCACCAAGAGTCTTCTCCCACAGTATCGGGAAGACCCCGAGATGTTGACCGACGCGCAGCGAGGGAAAGTCGAAGAGGAGCTCGGCGGCGTGGCGGCATCAAGTGACCCGGCGAAGGTCAAACAGGAACTGCAAATCGTCAGAGAACTCTACAATCAGGCGAAAGCTATCGATGTCGATTCCAAGGCCGAACAGCTGCGTGAGTTCGTTGATGGCGTACTGGCCGAAGATCCCGACGAGAAAGTACTCATCTTTACTGAGTACACGGACACGCTGGAATACCTCAGAGACCGGTTGTTCAGCGAGCACGATGTCGCCCAGGTCTACGGCGATCTCTCACAACCTGAGCGGAGACGCCAACTGAAGAAATTCGAGGATGAGGCCAACATCATGCTTGCGACTGACGCGGCCCGCGAAGGGCTAAACCTTCAGTTCGCACATATCATGGTCAATTACGACCTCCCGTGGAACCCGACACGGATCGACCAGCGCATCGGTCGGCTCCACCGCTACGGGCAGGAGCGAACGGTCGAAATTCGGAACCTGTTCGTGGACGATACGCGGGAGAGCGATATCCTTGAACTCCTGCTGAGCAAGCTTGACGAGATTGAGGAAACGCTGGGCATGAGTTCCGATGTCCTCGGGCTCGTACTGGACAATGTCGATCTTGAGGACCAGATTATGACTGCTATCACGCACGAGGACGAGGCAGACTCAATTGCTGCCGATCTTGACGCGATTGTCGAAGACCAAGAAGAGGCTGTGCGCCGTGTCGACCAAGACCTGCTCATACGTGACCGCTTCGACCTGAGTGAGGAAGACCGGGAAATCCTCGACATCATTGACGAGAGTGCGGAGGATACGATTAGCGAAGCTGACGTTGAATATCTCGTCCGAACCGTGTGCAACGAATTCGGTGGCCGGATTGTCAACGTTCGGCCCGGTCCCGCCGATGACGGTGGTGATGTGTTCGACCTTGTCGTTCCAGACCCGATAGCTGGAGGCGAAGTACAGGACCGATATGATAGCGCAACTTTCGACCGGAAGAACGCTGTCGAGAACGAGTCCCTCGAATTCATTGCCCTTGATCACCCGGTCGTACGATCGATGATGCAGTTCTGTCTCGATAGCGATGCAGTCGGAGGGCAGACGGCAGTCCTGACTGGCGGAAGAGATCTGGCGACACCAGGACTGCTCTGTCACTTCCGGGTTGGATACCTCTCTGGAACAGGTGACACAGTGACGGAACGGCTCGTCCAGGTCTACGTGACACCTGATGGAGTGGAGAAGACTAGCGATATCAATATCACCGGCGGCCTTCCACCTTCCGCTGCCGACGATTATCCCGCCGTTGACGCGGTTTCTGCGCGTTCTGACGAGCTTGTAGACCGGGCAGAGGCTGTCTCATGGGATGTTATCGAAGATCTGGCAGCAAAGGCGCGAGAAGATCGACAGCGAGAGGCGCGTATTCGCCGCGAGCACACGCAGAAATACTTCGAATATCGCATCGACGACCTTGAGGACCGGATTGAGCGTTTCGAAGAGCGCAACACCCAGCCGGATGAAGACATGCGTGTTGTTCTTGCGAAGGCGCGAAACGAACTCAAGGAATTACGAGAGGAACGAGATGCAGAGTTGGCGAAACTCGAAGAGGAAGAACAGGTAATCCCAGACGAGCCGGAGCTCATCAACATGGCCGTTGTTGTCAACGCCTTCGAGGATTAGATAGCGTCTCTGTCTCGATATTCTGTGAGCTAACCTTCGAGGGTCTCTTCTCTAATCGCATGCCCCACAGCGTGCGCTAATCGCGGCGGTACGGCGTTTCCAACAAGTCGATACGCGTCCGTCCTGCCCCCCGGGAACCAGTACGAATCACGAAACGACTGTAACCGTGCGGCCTCTCGGACAGTGAGCGACCGTGCTTCGGTGGGGTGGATAAACATGTGACCATCCTTCTGAATATGCGCGAGGATGGTTGACGCTGGCTTGGAGGGATTCTGTTTCTTATATTTGTCCGGGAACACGTCACCTCGGTAGGGGTGAAGGTCTTGGCTAACTTCCCCGATATTCCAACCCACACCGTGCCCAAGCAATTTGTAGATGGACAGGTCCAGATGGTTGTGCCACCGGCAACTGTGATTCCGTAGCGTCTGATCGTTCCAGTCGTCGCCATCCGGAATGTCACGCAACCATTCTTGATACGGTGACACCGGAGGGAGCGTATATTCCGTCGCTTCTTGTGGCGGCATCTCTCCGCTTGGTGAGACTGGTGGCAGGTCCATAATCGCGTCCGAAACAGTTAGATACGGTCGTGTAGCCGTGTTCTCCTTGTCAAAGGGCGGTACGGCTGGCTCCGTATCGAATGCACTCTGTGCGGACTCCCCGAAGGCATTGGGGCTACACCGTACCCGCATATTTCGTTCTGCCTCGTTTTTCGGTTCACGGTGTGTTCTCCACTTATTTAGGTTCGGGAGCGTGCTCCCTTCACGCGTTCCGATGAAGAAAACCCGTTTTCGATGCTGGGGGACCCCATAATCAGCTGCATCGGCTACTTCCCAGTCTGCGTGATACCCGAGCCCCTCCATCTCTTCGAGAATAATCTCAGGAACTGGCGTATCATTGCCGACTGGTTCTTCAGTAGACTCTGATTCTGTCGGTAGAGACTTCTGAACTGTGTCTGTCTCGACCACGGCAGTATCGTTGAGCAATCCCGGAACGTTCTCCATGACGAAGGCTGCCGGCTGGAAGTGCTCAACATACCGGAGAAAGTCACGGTACAGCAGATTTCGGTCGTCCTCTTCGGTCGATCTATGTTCCAGTGAGCCGAGTTTTGCCCGTCCAATAGTAGAAAATGAGGGACAAGGTGGTCCGCCTGCCACAAGATCAAGTGTCCCCGGTTCGATGTCTGGCCCGCCTATTTCTGGGTCAGTTTCACGAATGTCACCTTCGACTACGTGGTCACCGTGATTTCGACGGTAGGTTTCCACCGCAGCAGCGTCGCTGTCAATTGCCCAGCGGATATCGAAACCTGCGTTCTGGAGTCCCTGTGTAAACCCTCCGGCCCCACAAAATAGGTCGATTGCCGACGGCCGTTCTCCCATTATTTGTCTAATTGCAGAGGACAGGCAAAGAGATTAGGAACCGGGATTGCTTCCAAAGCTATCGAGTAGCACAAAGAATCGTTTTTGGATGTATAACTGCTCGGCGTCCTACCCGACGAGCAACTCAGTGTGAACTACCAAAAAAACCTCACATCACACTTTTTGACTAATCCCCAAGGCGCAGAGCTACACAAACCCAGTGCTTCTTGTGGTTCAGCGAAAGCCAGAGTGATTTATTACTCATTCATCACCGCAAAAAGCGTGCGGAACTGAGTCCGTTGGCTTGCTATTTCCGCACCGGGGTGTAGATCTCGAGATACTCTGACACGCTAAGCGCCGTGTTTCTATTCCATGATCTGCTTATCCGGACTGATCAATAAAATTGATGACGAGATGGGTCGTCCCCATATCGGTTTCAAACGGACCCTTGTGGAGTTGAAGCTCCTAATTGAGCGCATCGAGGTTATGCTCAAAATTTTCAGACTGATCCTTGTGGGGTGAAACATGTCTTCGAGCGTTGTGATATCTTTCTTGTGTGGGTTTCAGATGGATCCTTGTGTGATTGAAGTAGCATCGAGATCGAAAACAGCACGATCGATGCCGACCGTTCCAAACTTCCCCACAGCTGCTATCCTGATTGGTATTTCTAATCTCCGCATTCTCGTCCGCTGCTAGACCGACCCCCTTCTCTCTGTACGACATTCGCGGATGTCTCTCCGAATTGCGATGGTGACACATAGTTCGAATCCGCTTCTTTGGATGTAAAAAACCGCCAGACAGCGATACTGTCAGACAAAATCGTTCGCTCGGGGAACGAAATCAAGCGCGTCGGCGGTAGCTAGTATATAAATGTCCCACTGCCGTCTGTCGGATTCTAACCGTTCGGAAAAGGAACGGGCGCTGAGGGATTTGAACCCCCGACGGTTTGGTCCGAAGCCAAGCACTCTGTCCAAGCTGAGCTAAGCGCCCTGTATCCCATGGTATGACGACGTTATGGTTTAAACCAACCGGTTCCGCCGCGTGACGGTGCCGCGGTGACGGGATTATTCCGAAGTCGCTGCAGCGGGGTCGCCGTCAGTGTCGGCGGCGACGTCGGCCACGACGGCTTCCGTGTCGACGTCTCGTTCTTCGGCGAGTGCCTCGATGATGGCGCGCTGTTCGGCCAGTTCGGTCTCCATCCCGTCGACGCGGGTGTTGGTCTCGTCGACGGTGCTCCGCAGGTCTTCGAGCTGGGTCTTCAGCTCGTTGACCTTCTTGTAGAGGTCCTCGGCGATGTCGGCGACCTTCTGTATCTTTTTCGCGGTGGAACCCAGTCCCATGGCCACCGGTACGGAGAGCCGACATTTCCTCGTTTCGCTCGAACGTCGCTGTTAAGACGCCGCCGGCCACAGCGACGGTATGGACGACTTGCGGCTCGCTCCAACTGTCGGTATCGTCGGCTGCGTTCTGTATCTCCTTGCGCTCGCGGTTCCGTACGGGCTCGTCGAGACGGCGAGCGCCGTGGGGGCGTACTACAACTCGGGGGCGTTGTCCCCGCTGTTACCGGGCGTGTTCGCGCTCGTCTGTATCATCGTGCTGGCGGCCGGCCGCGAGGGGCGGTCTGACCCGAGCGTCGCGGCAGGCGCGAGCATCGGGATGGGCGTGTTTATCGTCGTTTTGAGTCTCCTCTGGGCGGTCACCGTCCCCGAGAGTCTCGTGCTGGGGCTGACCGAGTCGACGCTGATGGAACACCACCGCTGGGGCGTCGTCGCCGCCGGCTGTCTCATCCCGCTGGGTGGCACGTGGTTCGCCCGGGCGCTGGACCTGCTGTAGGCCCGTCCGCCCACCGGGGCGTCGTCCAGCGGTCTGTGGGCGCATCCGAAAGGCCCTTATGGGGTGGCGGCGGAGTTTCAGATGGACTAGGTCGGGGGGCTAGGCCCCCCTCCTCGCCCGCACTGTGGTCTTGAGCGGGGACCGAACACCGGGGGCGTCCGGTCTGACGGACGTGGACCCCGTGAGCTAACGTGGAAGCCTCGTCCCACGGGGACGGCGGTCCGCGTGGTCGCACCTGCAGGGGTGTGCCCACGTGGTTAAACGATGGCACTCCGCCAGGCACGGAAGTGAGCAGCGGACCATCGAACACCCGTCGCTCGTGGGGTCGCGGGGTGGAGGAGGCAAACGGGATTACCCGCGTCCGAACGCCGGGCTATCCTGGCTGTCCGTCCATTCATACCTTCTGCACCGACGAACAGGCCCTTCCAGACGCACCGCCGGAGAAGCGGCAGGCCCGCCGGACGAGCGCGTGTCGTAGTGAGTCGAACCGAGAAGCGTGCCATCGATAGTGACTGCTGTCTCTAATCTGTATTGCGGCGGGGTATCGAGATGCTGCTACTTCGGTGTCGGATTCCAACTTCGAATGCCGTAATGCTGTATTCACAGCCATTTATCGCCCGCTAATCGATATTCTTGTACGCTATTTCTATATACAGTTAGGAATTTTCGGATATATTTGCAGAAGGTTAAAATATGGCTGTGTAAGGCCGTATAAAACGACTTCCTCGCCGCTTCTATAAATACCGTTACTGCTTTGGCCCGTAGACTACGGCGGCTGGCCGTCGGCGTGCCACTCCTGGAGTTCGGTGCGCCGGATTTTCCCGCTGGTCGTCTGTGGCAACGCGTCGGCGAACTCGATTTCGCGGGGGTACTCGTACTCGGCGAGGTGGGTCCGAACGACGGACTCGATTTCCGACCGGAGCGGTTCCCGCGCTGGCGCGTCCGCGGCCGTCTGGACGTAGGCCTTGATGATTTCGCCCCGCGTGTCGTCGGGCACGCCGATGACGCCGGCCTGAACCACGTCGGGGTGTTCGAGAATCGCGCTCTCGACCTCCATCGGCCCGACGCGGTAGCCGCTCGTGATGATAACGTCGTCCTTGCGCGATTTGAACCAGACGTAGCCGTCGTCGTCCTGCCGGGCCAGGTCGCCGGTGACGAACCACCCCTCGACCTCCTTGGCCGCCGTCTTTTCCGGCATGTTCCAGTACTCGTCGAAGAACACCGAGCGGTCGTAGGGGCGCAGCGCTATCTCGCCGAGTTCGCCGGCCGGGACGGGGTCGGCGACGCCGCGGTCGGCGGCTTCGGGGTCCAGAACCGCCAGGTCGTACCCCGGCAGTGGCTTGCCCATGCTGCCGGGCCGGGTGTCGAACCAGTTCGAGTTGTTGGCGACGACGAGGTTCAGTTCCGTCTGGCCGTAGAACTCGTTGATTGTCACCGAGTCGAACGTCTCCGCCACCCAGTCGACGATTTCCGGCGTCAGCGACTCGCCGCCGACGGCGATGGTCTCGACGTCGAGGTCGTACGTCGCCGTCGGGTTCTCGACTGCCATCAGCATTCGCAGGGCCGTCGCCGGCACGAACGACCGGGTGACGCCGAACTCCGAGAGCAGGCCGAACGCCGCGTCGGCGTCGAAGCCCGAGGTGGGGTAGCCGACGACGGTCCCGCCGTGGTGCCACGTCGCAAAGAGCGTCCCGCCCAGCGCCGCGCCCCAGGCCCAGTCGGCGGGCGTCCAGACGGTCGCGTCCGGGCCGAGTCCCTGGTCGAAGAAGTTGTACGCCGCCGCCGCGCGCCCGAGCCAGAGCGCGTGGGAGTGGCGGACGCCCTTCGGCGGCCCCGTCGACCCGCTCGTGTACAGTATCGCCGTGTCGGTGGCCGGCGTCGCGTCGTAGGCTTCGATAGCCGCGTTGTCCGGCGCGGCGAGCACGTCCTCGAAGGCGTGAACGTTACCCGCCGGCGCGTCGGTCTCGATTTCGACCACGTGGTCCAGTGCCGGACAGTCGTCCCGGACCGCGTCGATATCGTCGCGTACTGCCGGGTCGACGACGGCGACGGTCGCGCCGGCGTCGGCCAGTCGGTACCGGAGCGCGTCCGTGCCGAACAGGACCGTCAGCGGAACCGACACGGCCCCGAGCTTCCAGTTCGCCAGGTGCGTTATCGGGTTCTGTGGCTTCTGTGGCACGACGACGCCGACTCGGTCGCCGGCCCCGACGCCGAGGTCGGCCAGCCCCGCCGCGAGCCGGTCGGAGAGCACGTCCAGCTCGCTGAACGTGTACTGTTCGCGCCGCCCGTCGGGGTCGGCCTGTTCGAGCGCCACCCGCTCGGGGTCGTCGTGTTTCCGCAGGAAGTCGACGGCCGGGTTGTACGACGACGGCAGGTCCCAGGTGAACCGCTCGCGTGCCTCGTCGTGGTCCTCGAAGTCCGGCATCACTGTCCAGACCATGCCGTCCCCGTCGGCTGGCTGTGTGTTGCGTTTTTCGGTCGGGACGCCGTCGCGGTCGAGCCGGCAGAACTTTCCGTCTCCGCCTCCCGACTCGACCGTGGACTCCAACGATATTCGCGCGGCGTGGGCCGACCGCTCGGGCGAATACTCTCCTACGTATTATGCGTACTACGGGGCTGACGAGACGAGCGAGTTGCTGCAGTCGATACTCGAAGACCACGTTGACCGGGACGCGGCCGTTCTGGAGGTGGGCTGTAGCTCCGGGCGGCACCTCGCCGCGCTGTCCGAGGCCGGCTACTCCGACCTGACCGGCGTCGACATCAACGCCGACGCGCTGGACGTGCTCGCGGAGACGTATCCCGAGCTCGCGGCCGACGGTTCGTTCCACGCGATGGCTATCGAGGAGTTCGTCGCGGACGTCGCGGACGACGCCTACGACGTCGTCTTCTCCGTCGAAACGCTCCAGCACATCCATCCGGACGCCGACTGGGCGTTCGGCGAACTGGCACGCATCGTCGACGACCTGCTGATAACCGTCGAGAACGAGGACGGCGACGCGGGCGAAGTGAACTACGTCGACGACGACGTCCCGCTGTACTACCGGGACTGGAACGCGGTGTTCACTTCCCGTGGACTCACTGAACTCGAGTCCAGGGACGGAGACCGGGACACCGTCCGCGTATTCCGCGATATGGGGTAGGATACGCGGTAGCTACGTCCAGCCGATAGATTCCAGCGACGCTCTGCGCGTTTTGAGACGAGCTACCGGCCGTACCGTCGTCGAAACGACCAGTCCAAAACGAGGTGCGGATGTTCGAGACGAGAACCGAAGTAGCGTCGGTCAGACTGGCGAACGAAGCGCGCGTGTGAGACGGCAGCGGATAGGGGAGTGGGCATCGCCCGGGTGAGATTGCAAACTACGGCCGAATGAAGCGGAGAAAATCTTGTGTTGGCGAATGCTTATATTGTCCTTTCTATCCACACATCTATTCCGTCAAATGGGGCCGTGAGTCATAGATGCCGAAAAAGTATTCAGCTATTTGGAACTGTCGTGGCGGAAATCACACGACTGAAATCCGACAGCTGTATCTTCACCGCCGCAAAACGGGCTCCTGGGCGCGATTTGGGACGTTTTACCGTGTATCCGTCGGAAAGACAGAATAACGTATGTACGCCTGTCATTCGAGTTGTTCAGTATTACTGAATGCTGGCCCGGTTGCGCAGAGGCCGGCTACCGACTGGGAGCAGGACGGGCACGCCGGTCGGCCCCACAGCACCACCGTGTGTGTCGTTGTCAGCACAAGATTCATATATTGTTGTAGTTTGCTACTCTGTATGAGGTACTACCAGCTACGCGACGGTAACTCACAGCGCTTAGCGGTCGCAACCGACGACGGGGCGTACGACCTGACCAGCGTCAAGCCACAGCTCCGGACGTTCCGTGACCTCCTCAAGGCGGCCTCGATTGCGGACACTGCACCGGATAGAGTCAGCGCTCGCCATCTCGACGACGCCGACCCGGTGTCGGAGGAGCGACTCGATGCGGACGCGATAGACCCGGTCGGCGCGGACGAGGTCTGGGCCGCGGGCGTCACGTACCAGATAAGCGAGGAAGCCCGCAAGGACGAGAGCGACATGCCGGAGATGTATCTCAACGTCTACGACGCCGAGCGACCGGAGATTTTCTTCAAGTCGACGCCCAACCGGACCGTCGGCCCCGACGAGGACGTCGGCATTCGCGCGGACTCCGAGTGGGACGTTCCCGAACCCGAACTCGGTATCGTGCTCTACGAGGGCGACATCGTCGGCTACACCATCGGCAACGACATGAGCAGTCGGTCTATCGAGGGCGAGAACCCACTCTACCTTCCGCAGGCCAAGGTGTACGACCGCTGTTGCTCGGTCGGCCCGACGGTCGTCACCGACATCGAGGACCCCCACTCGCTGTCGCTCTCGATGACGATTCACCGGAACGGCGAGTGTCTCTACAGCGGCGAGACGAACACGAGCGAGATGGACCGGACCTGTGAGGGCCTCGTCTCGACGTACACCGCACACAACGCGGTCCCGGAACTGTCCGTGCTGCTCACCGGGACGTGTCTCGTCCCCGACGACGACTTCACCCTGCAGGAGGGCGACGAAGTCGCTATCAGCATCGAGGACATCGGCACACTGAAAAACTCAGTCACCGTCGTCTGAAGCACCGACTGAGGTACGACTGCGGAGTCGCCGGTAGCCACCGCTCTCAGGGCTCCGTCCCGTGATACCACACCGCGACCCGGAACTGTTTTTATTGTGGGCCTGAATGTTTGCCTGTCGCATGAGCTACGCAGACCTACGAGACCCGAATGCAGAGTACACCATGCGCGACCTCTCGGCGGAGACCATGGGCCTTACCGACTCCCGGGGCGAGAGGCGCGACGTGGAGATAACCGACGTCCAGACCGTCATCGTCGACGGGAACTACCCGTGGACGCTCGTCCGCGTGTACACCGACGCGGGCGTCGCCGGGAACGGCGAAGCCTACTGGGGTGGTGCGATTCCTGAAATCATCGAGCGGCTCAAGCCGTTCGTCGTCGGCGAGAACCCGCTGGACATCGACCGCCTCTACGAGCACATGGTCCAGAAGATGTCCGGCGAGGGCTCCGTCGCCGGCAAGGACATCGCCGCCATCTCCGGTATCGAACTGGCGCTGCACGACGTGGCCGGGAAGATACTCGACGTGCCCGCCTACCAGCTGCTGGGCGGCAAGTACCGCGACGAGGTCCGGACCTACTGTGACTGTCACACCGAGGAGGAGGCCGACCCCGAGGCCTGCGCCGACGAGGCCGAGCGCGTCGTCGACGAACTGGGCTACGACGCCCTGAAGTTCGACCTCGACGTGCCAAGCGGCCACGAGAAGGACCGCGCGAACCGCCACCTCCGCCAGCCCGAAATCGAACACAAGGCAGAAATCGTCAAGCGCGTCACCGAGCGCGTCGGCGACAAGGCCGACGCCGCCTTCGACTGCCACTGGGCCTTCGCCAGCGGGAGCGCAAAGCGCCTCGCGCGCGAACTCGAACAGTACGACGTGTGGTGGCTCGAAGACCCCGTCCCGCCGGAGAACCACGACGTCCAGCGCGAGGTCACACAGTCCACGGGGACGCCCATCGCGGTCGGCGAGAACGTTTACCGGACCCACGGCCAGCGGAACCTGATTACGGATCAGGCCGTCGACATCATCGCGCCGGACTGCCCGAAGGTCGGCGGGATGCGCGAGACGGCGAAAATTGCGACGCTCGCGGACATGTTCTACGTCCCCGTCGCGATGCACAACGTCTCCTCGCCCATCGGGACGATGGCCTCCGCGCAGGTCGGCGCGGCCATCCCGAACGCGCTCGCCGTCGAGTATCACTCCTACGAACTGGGCTGGTGGGAGGACCTGGTCGAGCAGGACGACCTCATCCAGGACGGCTACATGCCCATCCCCGAGGAACCGGGCCTCGGTCTGACGCTGGACTTCGACGCCGTCGAGGAGCACCTCGCCGACGGCCAGGAACTGTTCGACGAGTAACGACCCACCGATTTCCGACACAGCGGACCTGACGGTCGTGGAACGACACTGCCGTCGGAGCTTGTTCGGCCCGCGTTGATTCTCCGTGTTCTTCCGACGCCTGTGCTGGGCCCGTCGTACGTGGCTCGCTGTCGACCCTCGATGCGGCGTCTCGGGCACGTGACCGGTTCTCCAGGTATTTTACAGAATTAACTATTATCATCGTATAACGTTCCGGTAGATTTATTTGCGTGAGCCGCAGTGTACAATAGTGTATGACTGATAATGACAGACTGGACGTGAGCACGGACAGGCGGAAGTACATGGCGGCACTCGGTGCCGGAATCGCCGCAGGCGTCGCGGGCTGTTCGGGTGACGGTGGCGACGGCAGTGGCGGCGACGGCGGGAGCGGTGACGGCAGTAGCGGCGACGGTGGCAGCACAAGTGGTGACGGGGGTAGTGGCAGCCAGTGGTCGAACACGCTCGAAGTCCTGCACGGCTGGGCGGGTGGCGACGGCGAGGCGGCTATCAACGCTCTCATCGAGGTGTTCCAGGAGGAATACCCCGACATGGACACCGATTTCCAGGCGGTCGGGGCGAGCGCCAACGTCAACCTCAACGCGACAATCCTCCGGCGGATGGTCAACGGGAACCCGATGAGTTCCTTCGCCAACTGGCCCGGGAACAATCTCGAACGCTACCGGGGCAACCTCAAGGACCTCGAAGCGGACGTCTGGGAGGCCGAAGGGTACAAGGACGTGATGCAGGACCGCGCGGTCGAACTGTGTACGTTCAACGGACAGATGCCCGCGGTCCCGCTGGGCTCACACCGGATGAACAACCTGTTCTACAACATCTCCGCGTTCGAGGAGGCCGGAGTCGACCCGGAGAGCCTCGACGGCATGGACGCGCTGATGGACGCGCTCGATGCCATCGACCAGGAGACCGACATCACGCCGATGGGACAGGCCATGGTCGCCCCGTGGACCGTCCTCCAGCTCTGGGTGCAGGTGCTACAGAGCCACGCCGGCGTCGAGGCGTACACGGACTTCCTCGACGGCAACGGCGACCGACAGGCCATAATCGAGTCGCTCGAACTCGTCCAGGAAATCCAGGAGAACTACATCACGAACGACGCGTCGACGTCCAGCTTCACCGACATGGGCGGCAAGATGATAGCCGGCGACGTGGCCTGTATGCACCAGGGGAACTGGCTCGCCGGCCAGTTCCGCGTCGACGATTCGTTCAATTTCCAGGAGCACTGGGACTGGATTGCCTTCCCCGGCACCGAGGGCACGTACACGTACCACATCGACGCTATCGTCGCCCCGGCCAACAACCCGAGCGAGGCAGAGACCATCGCGTGGGAGAAGTACGTCGGCACGAAGGAGGCCCAAATCGCCTTCAACAACCTCAAAGGCTCCGTGCCGCTCCGGACCGACATCGACCCGAGCGAACTCGGCGACTTCATCGGGCTGACCTACGAGGACCTCACGAGTTCGGACGCGTACCCGCCGACGCTCGCCCACGGCCTCGCCGTGACGCCCGAGCAGATGGGTAACTGCAAGACGGCGATGAGCGAGCACATGATGGGCCCGTACGATGTCGAAGCCGCCGCCGACGGCCTCCTCAACGCCGTCTCGGAGTGAGGGAGCGAACCGAACGATTTACTTTTCGAACATGAACTATTCAAGCCATGGCTACTACTGACAAAACAGAAACGGCGAAACCGCAGGCCGAAGAGGTCGGGTGGGAGACGAAGGTCCGGTACTTTCTGAACAGCGACCTCGTCCGGTCGTCGCCGTACTGGGGTATCCCGTTTTTCCTGATGGGTATCGCCGTCTACGGCGGCATCGGTTTCAACACCGCCATTTCGTTGACGGACGCCCGCGGGCTGACGCCACCGAACTACAGCCCCGGGAATCTGGATTTCGAGATGTACACGCAAGCACTGGGGAGCAGCGCGTTCCTGAGTGCGGCCCAGAACAACCTCGTGTTGTTGATAGTCTTCACCACGGTCTGTCTGCTTCTGGGGCTGTTTCTCGCTATCCTGCTCGACCAGGGTATCCGCTACAACAACACGGTCCAGACGATATACCTGCTGCCGATGGCGCTTTCCTTCGTCATCACGGCGCAGGTGTGGCTCTGGATTTACAACTACGACTTCGGGCTGATGAACATCATCACCCGGGCGGTCGGCATCGGGTCCGTCGACTGGATAGGGAACCCGTCTATCGCCCTGGGCTCGGTGATATTCGCCCTCATCTGGCAGTTCAGCGGCTACACGATGGTCGTCTATCTCGCCGGCCTGCGGTCGCTGCCCGACGACCAGTTCGAAGCGGCACACGTCGACGGCGCGAGCACGCTCAAGACGTACATCCGCATCATCATCCCGCAGATGAAGGAGGCGTCGGTCAGCGCGGCCGTCGTCCTGATGGTGTTCGCCCTGAAGGCGTTCACCTTCCTCTACGCGCTGACCGGTCGCTACCGGCCGCCCAACGGGACTGACATCCTGGCGACGCTGATGGTTCGTCAGGCGTTCAAGCTCGGGAAGTGGGCGTACTCGGCGGCCATCGCCACGTACCTCCTCATCCTGGCGCTCGGCGTCATCGCGCCGTACCTCTACTACCAGTACAGACAGGGGAGCCTCTAACAATGGCCAGTTCATCATCCGACCAGACGTTCGACGTGGCATCGCTCGTCGAGGACTACAGCCTCTATCGCATCAGCCAGTACGTCCTGGTCATCCTGTTTATCGGCTTCTTCCTCGCGCCGCTCGAGACGGGCATCATGACGGCGTTCAAGACGAACCGCGCCGTCGCGGAGACGATTCCGCTCGTGCCGCCGCTGGGCGAAGGGTTCACCCTCGACAACATGACGTTCGCGCTGAACGCGCTCTCCGGTGCGTTCTTCAACTCCCTGTTCATGGCGATTCCGGCGACCATCGGGAGCGTCCTGTTCGGGAGCATGGCCGCCTACGGCCTCACGATGGTCGACTGGCGCGGTCAGCTGGGCGTGTTGGTGTTGTTCCTCATCGGCATCTTCCTGCCGTACCAGGCCGTGCTGGTCCCGCTGGCGCGGTTCTGGAACAACATCTTCCCGCTCGCATCGATGGTCGAACCGCTGTTCGTCCTGGCTCCGTTCCTGCAGGACTACCACGCGAACCTCGTGCCGCTTATCATCACGCACATCGCGTACGGGATTCCCATCTGTACCATCCTCTTCCGGTCGTACTACCAGGGGCTCCCCACGTCGTACGTCGAGGCGGCGAAGATAGACGGCGCGTCGATAACGAAGATATACCGCCGAATCATCCTGCCCATCTCGAAGCCGATGTTCGGCGTCGTGTTCATCTACCAGTTCACGCAGATATACAACGAGTTCCTCTTCGCGTTCACGCTCATCTCCGGCTCGGACACGCCCGAGGCCGTCGTGACGCTGATTCTCCCCGCCGTGGGGGCGTCGACCTCCGGCGTCGACTTCGGTATCCGGATGTCGGCGGCGTTCCTCGCGGCACTGCCGACGCTTATCATCTACGTCGCGTTCGCTGAACAGTTCGCTGAAGGGCTCAAGACAGGAGGATAACAATGGGACGAATCCAAATCTCACACATGACGAAGCGGTTCGGCGACACGACGGCAGTCGACGATCTCTCGCTCGACATCCCCGACAGCGAGTTCCTGGTGCTCGTCGGCCCGTCGGGCTGTGGAAAGTCGACGACGCTGCGCTGTATCGCCGGGCTGGAAACCCCGACCGAGGGCAGCATCTACATCGGCGGCGAGCACATGAACTACCGGGTGCCACAGAACCGGGACATCGCGATGGTGTTCCAGGACTACGCCCTGTACCCCCACATGACCGTCCGGGAGAACATCCGGTTCGGCCTGGAGGAGGAGTCGGGGTACACGCCCGAGGAACGCGACGCCCGCGTCGAGGAAATCGCGGACCTGCTGGGCATCGCGTCGATGCTCGACCGGAACCCCGACGAACTCTCCGGCGGCCAGCAACAGCGGGTCGCGCTGGGGCGGGCCATCGTCCGGGACCCAGAAGTGTTCCTGATGGACGAGCCGCTGTCGAACCTGGACGCGGAGCTCCGGGCCCAGATGCGGACCGAACTCCAGCAGTTGCAGAACCGGTTCGACGTGACGACGGTGTACGTCACGCACAACCAGACGGAGGCGATGACCATGAGCGACCGCATCGCCGTCCTGAACAAGGGTGAGCTCCAGCAGGTCGGCGAGCCGCTGGAGCTGTACCACGCCCCGGAGAACCGCTTCGTGGCCGGCTTCATCGGCGAGCCGTCGATGAACTTCCTCGAAGGGCGACACCGGAACGGCACGTTCGCCAGCGAGTACTTCGAGTACCCCCTCGACAGCGGTATCGTAGACAGCGTCGGCGACGCCAGCGACGTAGTGCTCGGCGTCAGGCCCGAGGACATCGAGCTGAAGCGGCTCCCCGAGGGCGGGTCCAGCGGGCTCGCGGACCACGAGTTCCGCATGACTGTCTCCGTCGTCGAACCCCACGGCGACCGGAACGTCGTCCACCTGCGACACCCGGAGGACGCCTCCGAGACCGAGGCGATACACGCGCTCGCGCCCGGCACCACCGTCGTCGACGCCGGGACCGACGTTGTCGTGTCGGTCGACCCCGACACCGTCCACGTCTTCGAGACGGCCACCGGCGAGGCGTTGCACAACCGTCGTCTCGAATCCGAGGTGGAGGTGCAGAATGTCTGAGCTGTCACTCGACCACGTGACGAAGGTGTACCAGGACGACGACGAGGAAATCGTCGCCGTCGACGACATCTCTGTCGACATCGAGGACGAGGAGTTCCTGGTGCTCGTCGGCCCGTCGGGCTGTGGGAAGTCGACGACGCTGCGGATGATAGCCGGCCTCGAAACCATCACCGAGGGCGAGATACGGCTCGGCGGGACCGTCATCAACGACGTTGACACCCAGGACCGCGACATCGCGATGGTGTTCCAGTCCTACGCGCTGTACCCGCACCTGACGGCCCGCGGGAACATGTCCTTCGGGCTCGAAGAGTCCACCGACCTGCCGGACGCCGACATCGACGAGCGCGTCGAGGAGGTGGCGGCGATGATGGGCATCGACGACCTGCTGGACCGCAAGCCGGGGGAGCTCTCCGGCGGTCAGCAACAGCGCATCGCGCTGGGTCGGGCCATCGTTCGGGACCCGGAGCTGTTCCTGATGGACGAGCCGCTGTCGAACCTGGACGCGAAGCTCCGGGCGGAGATGCGGACCGAACTCCAGCAGCTCCAGCGCCAACTGGGCGTGACGACCATCTACGTCACCCACGACCAGACGGAGGCGATGACGATGAGCGACCGCATCGCCGTCATGGACCAGGGTGAGCTCCAGCAGGTCGGCGAGCCGCTGGAGCTGTACCACGACCCGAACAACATGTTCGTGGCCGGGTTCATCGGCGAGCCGTCGATGAACTTCCTCCACGGGGAGTACACCGACGGGTCGTTCGTCAGCGAGCTGTTCGAGTACCCGGTGAGTCGCGACGTCGAGGACGCCGTCGCCGGGAGCTCGGAACTGGTGCTCGGCATCCGGCCGGAGGAAATCGAACTTCTCGACGACGCCGCCGTCGGCGACGACCCGGCCCACGAGTACGAGATGCACGTGACCGTCGTCGAGCCGATGGGCGACCAGAACGTCGTCCACCTCTCGCGGCCGGGGACCGACGACATGGCCGACAACCTCGTCGCCGTGACCGAAGGCCTCCGCGACGTGGCCGAGGACAGCACCGCGACGGTCCGGCTGCCGCCGGACGCGGTCCACTTCTTCGACGGCGGCACCGGGACGTCGCTGCACAACCGGCAGCTCGACCTCACCGAGGAAACGCTCCGGCTCTGACCGCGGCCGCGGTTTTCGCGTGGTCGGACTTACAGCGCGCTGTCGGCGAAGCCGCCGTCGACGGTCAGCACTTCGCCCGTGACGTACGAGGCAGCGTCACTGCCAAGGAACACGGCGGCACCGACTATCTCCTCCCGCTCGGCGACGCGCCCGGCAAGCGCCCGCTCGTCGATTTTCTCGCGCTTTTCGGTGCCCTCGGCGTACGTGTCTGCGTTCTGTGGTGTGATGACGAAGCCGGGCGCTATCGCGTTGACCCTGATGCCGGGCGCGAGTTCTTTGGCCGACGCTCGGGTGAACGCCTCGACGCCGCCCTTGGCCGCGGCGTACGCCGGCAGGTCGGCCATCGACAGGCGGGCGGCCATCGATGAGATGTTGATTATCGAGCCGTCCTCGTCCATCGCGGGGGCCAGCTCCTGCGTGACCCGGCGGACGCCGTCAAGCGCCACGTCGGTGACGAAGTCCCAGTCGTCGTCGCTGATGTCGAGCACGCGCTTGCGGGAGATAGCGCCCTGCGAGGCGACCACGACGTCGATGCCGCCGAACGCGTCGACGGCTGTCTCGCGGAGCCGTTCCAGCGAATCGGCGTCCGTCACGTCGCAGGTGACGCGGGCGGTGTCCGCGCCGCGGTCCTCGATGGCGTCGGCGGTCTCGGCGACGGCGTCCTCGCTCCGACTCGTGGCGATGACGTCCGCGCCTTCCGTGGCGAAACCCAGCGCGATGGCCTGTCCGATGCCGCTCGTCCCGCCGACGACGACGGCGCGTTTGTCACTAACCGTTACTGGCGTGTGTTCGTACTCAACCATACCTGTTCAGTGGACGCTCGCCCACATTACGCTTTTGGGATTGTGCGGCGGAATCCCATAGAATTATACGGACCGGCGACCACCCGACACACATGCGTGGACTAGCCAAAGTTAGTCGTACCAGCGGCGCAATGGAGTTCATCGACCGAGAACGGCCCGAGCCGGCTGCCGACGAGGCCCTCGTGGAAATCGATTACGCCGGACTGTGTGGCAGTGACGCAGGCATCTACGAGTTCGAGTCCGCCTTCGAGCGGATGAACCTCCCGACAGTCATCGGCCACGAGTACGCCGGCCGCGTGGTCGAGACCGGCGACAGCGTCACGAAGTTCGCCGTCGGCGACCGCGTCGTCGAGCGCCCCATCCGCGGCTGTGGCGACTGCTACCAGTGTGAAATCGGCTCGGCGAACGTCTGCCAGGACGCGGTCATCACCGGCGTCGACCACGACGGCGCGTACGAGCAGTTCATCACCGTCCCGGAGCGGGCGCTGCACCCGGTCCCCGACTCCGTCGAACAGCAACACGCCGCCGTCGTCGAGCCTACGAGCATCGGCGCGCGGGCGGTCATCGAGAACTCCCGGGTCTCCCCCGGCGACCGCGTGCTGGTCGAGGGGCCCGGCCCCATCGGCCAACTGACCGCACAGATAGCCGCCGCACAGGGCGGTACGGTGACGGTCTCGGGCGTCGGCCCGGACGCCAACTATCGGCTGCCGCTGGCCGAGGACCTGGGCTTCGAGACTATCAACGTCGCCGAGGACGACTTCGAGGCCCGGCGCGACGAGCAGACGGACGGCATCGGCTACGACGTGGTCTTCGACACGACCGGCCATCCGTCCGGGCTCCCCTCCGCCGTCGACGCGGTCCGCAAGGGCGGCCAGATAGTCCTCGTCGGCCAGACCGGCGAGACGTCGATGGAGTACTCCCCGCTGGTCCGCTCGGAAATCGACCTGCAGTGTTCCTACGCGTCGATGTACGAGGACTTCGAGCGCGCGCTCAGACTCATCGACAGCGGCGACGTGGACTGTGAGACGTTCATCGACGACCGGTTCTCACTGGAAGACGCCGACGAGGCCTTCGAGTCGTTCATCGGCGGCGAGACGTGCAAGCCGGTGTTCGACGTGTCCGAGGTGTGGGCGTAAGCGGGTAGCCGGCCGCGGCGACGCCCCGTCGCAGTCTGCTGACTACTTGTCCCACATTACAGAACGACCGTTTCGATACAGAATTCGATAAACGGGCCACATAACCGGACGGTACGGCCGCGAACGCCGTGGTCATGCCTGTTATTTCACTATCGGCAGTTGCTTGTGACCGATTCTGTCCTGAATTGCCGTCTATGTGTTCACTATTGTAAGACGAAGCGTCCGGACGGTCCCTCGGCGGCGCGGCGACACCGGGACAGTGTAGGTTCGGGGCGCTCGGTCGAACCGATACCGTGCCGGTGCGCTACCGGCCGCACTAATATGTGTCCTGGTATAGAAGTATATAAAAGTCCGGCCATAACTCCCGTCTCGTCCCAGATGCTTGAACAACTGTTTAGTAGGAGGGGTCCCATGTCCGGGTATGGCAAAGACTGCGCAGAATCCAGTCAAATCGGTCGAAACGACGTTCAAGGTGCTCGACGCGCTGAAAGACCTGGACGGGGCCGGGGTCACGGAACTCGCTCAGCACCTCGACATCCCCAAGAGTACGGTGCACAACTACCTGAGCACGCTGGAACAGGAGGAGTACATCGTCAACAGGGACGGCGTCTACGAGGTCGGACTCCGCTTCCTGGAGCTGGGTGCGTACGCTCGCCACCGGGAGAAACTGTTCAAAATCGCCAAGCCGGAGGTCGACAGGCTGGCGTCGGAGACCGGCGAACTGGCGAACATCCTCGTCGAGGAGCACGGCCGCGGGTCGTACCTCTACCGGGCGCGCGGGGACAAGGCCGTCCAGGTCAAGGCCCACGTCGGGACGCGCGTGCCGCTCCACACGACGGCGCTGGGAAAGACGATTCTCGCGCACATGTCGACCGAGCAGGTCGACGAAATCGTCGACCGCCACGGCCTCGGCGGGGAGGCCAGCAAGTCCATCACCACCCGGGCGGACCTGGAGGAGGAGCTGGCGGACGTACGGGAGCGCGGCGTTGCGTTCGACGACGAGGAGCGTCTGGAAGGGCTCCGCTGTGTCGCCGCACCGGTACTCAACCACGACAACGAGGTCATCGGTGCCATCAGCGTCTCGGGGCCGACGAACCGGTTCCGCGGCGAGCGGTTCCGCGAGGAACTCCCACAGAAGGTACTTGAGGTCGCAAACGTCATCGAACTGAACGTCACCTACTCGTGACGAGCTTGTTCAGTATTGGTGAACGTCGATTCAGCCCCGGAACGGTGACGGCTGCATAATCGGTTCGATACGGAAACGTCGTAGCTCGGTCGGGCAGGCCCCCGGAACGTACAGGCAGTACCCGTCAGTTCGGCACGTCGCCGGTGACCACCGCCTAGCCGCATTGTTCATCAATAGTGAACCACTTTTCAGCGTTCTCTCGGGCGGTTCAGTGACAATTGCTACCACGATTTCGGTACGTTCCGGAAATATATAACACGCGTACTAGTGTTATTACCATCTCCAAGCGGCGAGCACTGCTCGTGTTCTCCGTAGAAACGGTCGAAATAGTAGTCGATGTCTAGTTATAGTGCGAAAACCGTTCTACTTCCACCCTCTAAGTCTATATATCCCAAATATAGCTATACTCCGTCGAAGAGAGGTATAGGATTTCGAGATGCGTGGTTACTTCACGCGTTCTCGGAACGTGTAGCGCCGGAGTCGCGCGGGAAGCCGAGCGATTCGTCTTTCGGTTCGTGCCGGTACACCGACAGTCGCTGTCGTGTCGACGCAGGTGCCACCGTGCCGGACTGGGCGAGGTCAGGCGAGGAACTGGACGCCCAGCGCCAGCAGAAACAGTACCACGACTCCGACCGACGACAGTTCGAGCCACCGGGACCGCCCGTCCGCGGACCTGATAGTCGCGACGAACAGTGTGCCGACGACGCCGACGACCACGACCAGTGCGAGGTACACCGCGTTGAGTGCTGATGCCATACGCTACCATTGCACAGCGGCACAGTAAACCCTAGTGGTCGAGCGGCGTCCTCCACAACGGTAATGGGACCCTGTCACATAGACAGGGGCATGCGTCTCGAACTGCGGGTCTGTAAACACTGCTACGAGGGGGAGCACGGCAACGACCAGAAGACGGCTGTGACACAGGACATGGTCGCCTGCGCCGAGCAGGTCCGCGAGTACAAGGACCTCATCGGGCTCGACGCGCTCTACATCACGAAGGTGTCGGAGGGCGACCCCGGCGGTGCGGAGGCGCTCGACGTCATCGTCGCCAGCATCGAGGGCGACCAGGTCGCGCTCTCGGACACGCAACTGGTCATGGAGGACGGGGACGGCAACATGCTCGTCTACCCGGAGCCCAAGGACATCCTCCAGGTCCTGACCCGGAACCTGAACCAGATTCAGGAGCAGACCCGCCAGGACGTCGAAGTCGAGCTCTCACCGGAAGGACGGGCGCTCATCGCATAAAAAAGCCGTCGGTCGACTCAGTTCTCGCTGTCGCCTGCGTCGGGCCGGCCACCGTCGGTCTGGGGTTCGCCCCCGTCGGCCGCCGTCGTCGGTTCCCGCTCCTGTTCTAGCTGCTGTTCCCAACGGATGCGCAGGACGTTCCCGTACATCGACAGCACGAGTCCGACGCCGAGCACGATCATCCCGAGGTTGATACCGACGGTCAACAGGATGCTCGACGGCCCGCCACCGATGGCGAGTTCGCGGGGCACTGGGTACCCCTCATCGAAGATGCTCCCGACGAGCACCGAGACGATGCCGATGACGGTCATCGCCCCGAAGACGGTCGAGACGGTGCGCCAGGACGGCGACAGCGAGAGCCGTTCGATGCCGGTGGTGTCCGGCTCCTCGTCGTCGTCGCCGTGGTGTTCCGGCACCATGCTCCGGGGGATGAACGCCTTCGTCTCGACGGGGTAGAAGGCGGGGTGCATCCCGTGTTCGAAGATGTGGAACATGACCCCCATCAGCATGATGACGCCCAGCAGGCCGTGGAACGTCACGAAGGCCATCGCGGCCGCCTTGGTCTGGAACATCGCGGCGAGCCCGGTCTTGCTCCAGATGAGCAGCCCCGAGATAGCGAGCAGGGTCAGCTCGATGGAGAAGATGGCGACGACGCCCTTCCCGATGTAGGACAACAGCGGGACTTCGTCGGCCTTGTAGCCGGCGAACTGCCGCGCGCTCGGGTGGCGTTCGTCGGCCCGGCCCAGCACGAACTGGACGTCCTGGATGAACGCGTCGATGTCGTCTTTCGCCGGGAGAATCTTCGAGAAGTTGCTCCGCCCGGTCGAGGATATCAGCTGCAGGGTTATCCAGAAGACGACGAGCGCGACCAGCCCGATGCCGGTGATGCGGTGAATCGCCGTCACGCCCGAGGCCCCGCCCATGAGCGTGAGCATCCACCACAGTTCGTCGTTGAACATGATGGCGTAGCCGGTGAAAAACAGCAGGAACACGTCCAGTCCCAGCAGCGAGTGGAACAGGGTCGTCACGCGCGTGAACTTCCCGTGGTCTAGGTTGCTCACGCGCCGTCACCCCCCTGTCCGTCGCCGCGGGCCGGCGAGCCGCCGTCGGCCGCGACGGCCTCGCCCACGTCCTCTCCCGGGTCGCGCATCTTGCCGGCCAGGCGCTGGAACGCCGCCCAGTGGATGAACACCATCACGAGGATGAACGCGCCCATGATGACGTCGGCCGCGTGGATGAGCGCGATGAGGAAATCGAGTGCGGGGATGGTGTTGCCGAACACCCAGTCCGAGCCGATGCCGCCGCCCTCGACGGTCGGGTTGACCCGGTACAGCGACTCGTAGCCGACTCTGAACCCCTGTGCCCAGAGGACGGACAGCGCCGCGACGGCGAGGCCGACGACCGCGCTGACGAGCACCGAGGTCCGGCTGTAGCCGTTCACGTCCGGAAGGTCCTCCCTGTCAGTCATTGGAACTCACTGGCGTCGTCGCCGAAGATGATGTCCATGGCCACGTCGTTGAAGAACGTGCCGCTGTCCCTGTTGTCCAGTTCGTCCGAAATCTGTGCCGGGGTCCCGACCAGGATAGCGTCGGTGGCGCACTCCTCGGCGCAGGCCGGCCCTTTGCCGACGTCCTGGCGCTCCTCGCACATGGTACACTTGTCCATGGTGCCGCCGCTGCCGACGAGGTTGGCGACCCCCGAATCCTCGTCGGGGAACTGGGGCGCGCCGAACGGACACGCCGAGAGGCAGTACTGACAGCCGATACAGAGGTCGTCCCGGACCCGCACGAAGCCGTTCTCCTTCGAGATGAGCGAGTCGGTCGGACACACCGAGACACACGGCGCGTTCGAGCAGTGGTAACACTGCATCGGCACCGCCGTCTCGCCGGGCGACTCGCCCTGGCCTATCGCCTTGCCGCTGCTGGCGTTGAGCCCCGACGCGGCCTCCTGGCCTTCGAGCATCGTCGCGATACTGATTCGCTGTTCGTCGCGTGGAACGTCCCACGTTCGTTTACAGGAGACGACACAGCCGCCACAGTCGATACACGCTTCGACGTCCGGGAAGATGCGCGCATCCTCGCCGGTACTCATCACGCCGTCGTGCATCACTTCGTTGCCTGTTGACATGCTAGCTCACCTCATTGCACCGTCGAGTTGTCGCGGACGTCGAAGTCCTTCTGCGTCCCGACGTCGTTCTCGTCTTGCGGGAACGTGAGGTCGAGGTCGACATCCATGTTGAATTCGTTGATTACCTCCTCGGTCGCCGGGTAGACGCCGACCATCGACACTTTCGTCTCCTGCATCTGTGTCTCCACGTCGTACCCCCGGGACGTGATGGCGTTGGCCGAGTCCCCGATAGCGTAGGGCACGTGTCCGTCGGGGTACTTGTCCTCCAGGCTCTGCCCTTTGAACACGCCGCCCCAGTGGTACGGCAGGAACACTTCCTGTGGGTTCGGTCGGTTCGTCACCCGCGCCTTCACCAAGACGGACCCGCGGTCCGTCGAAGCGATGACGATCAGGTCGCCGCCGTCGATGCCCAGGTCTTCCGCCATGTCCGGATGGACTTCGGCGTACATGTGGGGCTGGAGGTCGGCGGTGTGGATGTTGTTCCGCGTCTCCGCGCCGCCGCCCTGGTGTTCGACCTGCCGCCCGCTGGTCATGATGGTGTCCAGGTCCGGGCCGTCCTCCTGGTTGTGGATGATGTCCGTGGCCCGCTCCTGCTCGACGAGGTTGTTCTGGTCGAGCCGGTAGAAGTTCCGCTGCTGGCCGTTTGCCGGCCACTCCGCCAGCAGTTCCGTGTCCGGACCCTCGATGGGCTCGCGGTGGACCGGCACCTTGTCGAGGAAACTCCAGACGACGGCTCGCGCCCGGCCGCGCCCGGTCGGCGCGTCGGGCTGGGCGTAGTCGTACTCCTCGTAGAACTCGGGGTCGACCCCCTGCCCGATCATCGTTTCGAGGTACTCGTCGAACACCGCGCTCCCCGTGTCGGGATTGTTCAGCGCCTGTGCGGCGGTGTACACCGACTCCTGGTTGTCGAGCGCGTACTGCTGTGGGATGGTGAGCTCGTCCGGCTGGACCTCCTGTTCGGGGTCGACGAGGCTCTGTGGCGGCGTCACCTTCCAGCCCGGATACTCGGGGATGCCGTGAATCATGCCGTCCGCGGCCGTGTCGTCGTCGTCGGCCCACTCGGGGTTGTACGGCGCACGGGTCAGGTCGAGCGCTTCCTCCTGGCTCTCGTACCGGTCGCCGACGGCGTCGAGCGTCTCCTGCATCGGGTACTCCTCGTCCGTCGGCATCGCCTCCCAGTCCTCGGGTGTGGGTGCCTGGACGCCCCAGCGGGTCCGGAAGTCCTGGCCCCCGTTGTTGGGGTCCAGGTCGTCGTTCCAGATAATCGGGGTGCCCGGGTGGTCCTCGCCCCAGCAGGGCCAGGGAAGCATCCAGTACTCGCCCGCGACTGGCGTCCCCTCCGCTCCCTTGAGGTCCTCGTTGGAGAACGCCCAGTCGTACTCCAGGTGTTGCTGGAGCCGTTCGGGGGTCTGCCGGTAGCCGATGGTGTTGGTCCCGAGGTTGAACTCCCGGACGGCCCCCTCGTAGCTGGACTTGCCGTTGTACAGCTCCGAGCCCGCGCCCCAGTCGAAGTGCTCGCCGAAGCCCAGATACCCGGCCAGCTCCTGCATTATCTGGAGGTCCGGCTTGGAGTTGTGGGCCGGCGAGCGGACCGGCTCGGACCACTGCACCGACCGGTTCGTGTTGGTCAGCGACCGGTGGTGTTCGTACTGGCTCGACGCCGGCAACAGCAACACCGGCGGGCCGTCCTCGTAGTCCGGGAGGACGCTCGCCACCGAGGGGAACACGTCGATGACGACCAGCAGGTCGAGGTTCTCCATCCCCTCTTTCATCTGCTCCATCTCGCTGATGGAGTTCGCCGAGTGCCCCCAGAAGAACGCGATTTTCGTCTGGTCGGGCTGGTATATCGGCGTCTCCTGGTACCGGTCCTCCTGGTCGAGCGCCGACTCGAACCAGCGGGCCACCGTCAGCCCGTTCTGGAACATCATCGAGTTCTCGGCCGGGTTCTCCGGGCCGTGGTCGGTGTTTGGCGGCAGCGAGTCCGCGTCCTCGTTGCCCTCGTACACCGGGCTCTGGCGGACGTACTTGTCCGGCGGCATCAGCTCGAACCGGTTGTACATGTCCGCAAACGAGGTGGAGCCGCTGGTTTCGGGGGTGCGGTCCCAGATTTCGGCCCACCAGGACCAGCCGCCGGCCGTGAGGCCGTAGTACCCCGGCAGGATGTGGCTCGCGACGGCCAGGTCCGTCGCGCCTTGGACGTTCGCGTGGCCGCGCATGACCTGGAGGCCGCCGCCGCTCCGGGCCGCGCTCCCGGACGCGAGGCTGGTCATGGCGTACGAGCGGATGTTCTGGGTCCCGTTGTTGTGCTGGGTCCCGCCCATAGCCCACTCTATCTGGATGTGGGGCCGGGCCTCGTCTATCATGTCGGCGATGCGCTCGATGTCCTCGGCGGACACCCAGGTTATCTCCTCGACGGTCTCCTTGTCGTACTCGTCGAGTTCCGCGTCGACGTCCTCCCAGCCCTGGACGCGGTCGGTCAGCATGTTCTGCCCGCTGTCGTCCGCGTCGGGGTCCATCGCGAGCCCGTGCTTGTCGCGGAGCTCTTTGATGATACCCATCATCAGGGCCACGTCGGTGCCCGGACGGAACCGCATGAACTCGTCGGCGTGGGCCGACGTCTTCGTGAACCGCGGGTCCAGATTGAGGATGGTCCCGCCGCGTTTCTGCCCCTCGAGGATGTGCTGCATCGCGATGGGGTGTGCCTCGGCGGGGTTCTGGCCGATGATGATGTTCAGGTCGAAGTTCCGGTAGTCCTGAACGGTGTTCGTCATCGCGCCGTAGCCCCAGGTGTTTGCCAGCCCCGTCACCGTCGTGGAGTGACAGATTCGGGCCTGGTGGTCGATGTTGTTCGTGCCCATGAACGCCGCCAGCTTCCGGATGGCGTAGGCCTCCTCGTTGGAGTGGTGGGCGCTGCCGAGCAACATCACGCTCTCGCGGCTGTGCTCGGCGTCGACGTCGACGGCCTCGTCGGGTGAGGTGTCGTCGTCCGGCCACAGCGCCCGGATGTCCGTCGCCAGCCGGTCGTAGGCCTCGTTCCAGCCGAGTTTGCGCCACTCCCCGTCCTCCTGTATCATCGGGTGTTTGAGGCGCTTCTCGGAGTGTTCGGTCTCGTAGATGCCGGCTCCCTTCGAACACAGCGACCCGGCGTTTATCGGGTGTTCGTGCCACGGCTCCATGCCGACGAAGGAGTTGCCCTCCTTCTCGCCACGGAAGCCACAGCCTACCGAACAGTAGTTACAGATGGTCTTGGTCAGTTCGGTGTCCGTGTCGGTCCCGTCCGTTTCCTCGCCGCTCTCCTGGAGTGCCCGACCGGCACCGCTGACGCCGAGGGCGACGCCCCCCGCGAGGGCGCTCGCCTTCATGAACGAGCGGCGGTCGAGGTCCAGTGAGACTGGTTCCTGTTGTGTACTCATGGCGAATGGTGCCCACCCATTACCGATGCTGTCCGCGTCTGCCACGCAGTCTGGTCTGTCATTGTCTGTCTAGACGTACCACACATTCGGTGTCATCCATGATAAAAGGTGTCATATTTTGCAATGACAGTTCGTGTAATTTACCTGCCGACCAAAATTTTGGGGGTTGAATTCGCGAATAGATGTGTGAACGCTCCGCAAGGTCTATAACCGGGACAGGGTTTTGCATGATTAATGAACACGGGTGCCTTCGTGTGTTCCTGCGGGGGATCGTGCGACATCGACCTGGAAGCGGTCCGGGACGGGGTCGACGACGTCGACGTCGTGGCCAGTTCCGAACTGCTCTGTCAGGACGGGCTGGCCGGGATGTCACAGGTCATCGAGGAGTACGACCTCGACCAGATAATCGCGACGACGCCGGAGCCGTCGTGTCAGGAGCGCATCCGCGGCCTCGCCGACGAACACGACCTCCACCCCGAGGCGTCGGTGTTCGTCGACCACCGGGAGACGAACGCCTGGGTCCACGACGAGGCGGCGGCCACCGACAAGACGGCCCGGCTCATCAACGCGACGGAGGCCGGCCTGCGCGAGGAAGCGCCGTCGCGGACGGTGTCGAAAGACGCCGGGAACCGAGTCGCCGTCGTCGGCGACCCCGGAGCCGCCCGGTCGCTGACCGACGACGCCGACGTGCTGTTCATCGCGGACGGGCAGGAGTTCGCCGACGTCGAAGGGCTCGCAGACGTGGCGATGGAGCGCGGGCGCGTCGTCGATATCGAGGGCTCCTACGGCGAGTACGAACTCACCCTTGAGGCCCGCGTCACCGACGACTGCATCGACTGCATGGACTGCGTGCGGGAGGGCCCCGACGGCATGGTGACGGAGTTCCCCGTCGACATCCACCCCGACGCACCGGACGGCGCGTGGACGGACACCTGCCCGACCGACGCCATCGACCTGGCGGGGGTCACGCGCACCGTCGAGGTCGACCAGGTCATCTACCCCGGCGGTCGCGACGACGCCCGCGGCGGCCGGCTGGGTTTCTACACCGGGCCGGTCGACGCCGGCACCATCGCCGCCGTCGAGTCACAGCTTGGCGGCATCGAGAAGCCACAGTTCCTCGACCTGGAGATGGACGTCTGTGCCGCCGGTGCGTCCAGTCAGGAGGGGTGTACGGCCTGCGTCGACGCCTGCCCCCACGGCGCAGTCGACCGACCGACCATCGACTCCGTCGAGTTCGACGAGGTCGCCTGCGAGAACTGCGGGGCCTGTACGAGTGCCTGTCCGACGGGCGCGACACAGCTCCGCGAGCCGTCGAACCGCCGGCTCGCCCGCGAGGTCGAGGCGTTGCTGGAGGACGACGCGGACGGGGGCCTGCTGTCCCGTGGCGACGGCGGTATCGACACCCAGGTCGTCGCGTTCGTCTGCTCGGAGTACGCTATGGAGCGGCTCCGGGCGCACGGACGCAAGGCCGTCCGGTCGGGCGACCTCGACTACCCGCCCATCCTCCCGGTCCGGGTCAACTGCACGGACACGGTCGGCGAGGCCCACGTCATGCACGCGCTGGCGGCCGGCGCGGACGGCGTCGCCATCGTCGGCTGTGGCGGCTCCTGCCTCCACTCCGGGCCGGACCCGAAGCAGGACCTCGTCGACCGGCTCAATCAGGCGACGACCGACCTCGGGCTCGGTGACCGCGTCGGGTTCTTCGCGCCGGAGGCCGGCAACCCCGAGGCGTTCGTCGAGTCGCTCTCGGGCTTCGTCGAGTTCGGGCTCGACGAGACGCCGATTCCGGCCGGCAACTACGAGGCGACGGGCCGCAGCGACGCCGACCGCGAGGAGCCCCGCCCCAACCCCGACTTCGACAGCCACGGCTGGACCCTAGAGAGCGTCCGGGCCATCCTTGACCACGTCGACCCCGAGCGGGAGGTGATTCGCGGGCTGAAGGACTTCGGCGTCATGGACGTCAGCGACGCATGCACGCTGACGCCGACCTGTACGAACCTCTGTCCGACCGACGCTATCCAGCGGACCGGCGAGGGCGAACTGGCGTTCAACCACGCGGACTGCGTGAACTGCGGGCTCTGCGAGGAGGGGTGCCCGGAGACGGCGATTACGATGCACGACGGACTGGACCTCTCCCTGCTCCCGGAGAACCGGGGCGGCGAGGCCTGGGTGACCGTCCACGACGGCGACATGCTCGAATGCGTCCGCTGTGGCAAACCGTTCACCAGCGTCGCCTCCGCGGCGAAAATCGAGGAGGAGGTCGGCAGTCAGGTCGAGGGCCTGGCCCCCGACGCCGACCACTCGGTCTTCGAGTACTGTAGCGACTGTCGGAGCCGCCTGCTGTTCGACCAGGGGGAGAAGCGATGAACGATGCGGCCGTCTACGAGGCCCGCCTCGAACTGGTCGATTTCGTCATCGACGTGTTCTGGGACGTGCCCGACGAGGCGTTCGTCGAGCGGCTGTTGAGCGACGACGTCCAGCTACCGGGGGACTCCATCAACGACCAGCTGGACGAGGGCTTCGAGACCCTGCAGAGGTGGCGAGACGACAACGCGGACCGGCCGGTCTCGGCGGTGCGGGACGACCTCGAACGGGAGTACACGAACCTGCTCGTCGGCCCGCGCCCGCCGGTGTTGCCCCACGAGACGAACTACCGCGAGGACACGGAGTTCATCGGCGAGGGACTGGCCGAAGTCGACGCCAGCTACGCCGCGGCAGGGTGGGCACCGCCCGAGGACTACCCCGAGGAGAACGACTTCGTCGCCGTCGAACTGGCGTTCCTGCGCTATCTCATCGAGCGCCAGCGTGCGGGCGACGAGGAGACCGTCGGCTACGAGCGGGTGTTCATCGAGCAACACCTCAGCGAGTGGGTCGTCGACTTCGCCGACGAGATGCGCGAGGAGGCCGACGGGGGGCTGTTCCTCGCGGCGGCGCTCGTCTGCGAGGGGCTGGTCCGCTTCGAGGACGAAATCGTCGCTCAAATCGGCTAGGCTACCGGATGCGGAGGACGAGCCCCACGCTGGCGACGAGCCCGACGACCATCAGGACCTTCACTGCGGGCAGCAGGAACGCCATCGCCTGTTCCATGAGGAAGAGCGACCGCCAGGTGTTGACCGACCGCGCGACGACCGCGACGGCTCCAGCGCCCGCGACCAGCACGCAGAGCAGCGTCACGGAGGCCGCCGCGACGACGCCGAAGGGGTTCGCGCGCAGTCGCTCACGCATCGGGCACCACCCGCCGACCGACGACGAGGACCACGAACAGCGGCACGAGGACCATCAGGAGGCGGCTGACGAACAGCCCGATGTAGCTGATGGTCGATTCGAGGTGAATCGCCCAGTGCCAGCTCCCCTTGAGTTCGGCGATGAGGCCGACGGTGCCGACCACGAGCAGCGACAGCGCCAGGAGCACGACGAGGGTGTAGACCAGCGTCCGGAGATAGCCGAGCACCGTCGCGGCGTCAACCCGCGAGGCTGACTGTTCGGTCGCCATCAGGGCTCCTCCCCGGCCCAGTGTTGCTGGTAGATGTCGTACGTGATGACGACGAGGACCACCAGCCCGACGCCCAGAACCGCCGCGCCCGTGTCGGGCGGAAACGGGAGGTCGAGCCCCGACCCCGTGTGCATGAGGATACTTAGCATGGAGTGTGGTACGGACTGGCGAGTAAAAAACCGTTGTGACCTGTCCGGGCCGTCGGCGAGCGTCGGAGACGGCGACGACAGCGCGTGTGAGACAAAGCTTTTCTCCGCGTAGCCCTACCGTTGTGATACCATACCATGACGTCCCGCCGCGGGCTGTTGCTCCGCCTCTCCGCGCTCTCCGGAGCGGCCGGGCTGAGCGGCTGTTCGTCCCTGCTCGCCAGGCAGGCGTCGTCGCCGACGGGGGACCTGGACCCGAACCCGCGGGCCGGCGAACTCCCGGTGCGGCAACACGCCTGGAACGAGCGCCTCCGGAGCGACGCCGCCGGCAACGACCTGCCCCCCCGTCACTTCCGGCTGTTCATGCTCGACCTCGACACCGAGCCGTCGGACGCGGCCGCGGAGACCGTCGAACTGGCGATGCGGACGCTTGAAGACGCCTACGAGTTCGACAGCGGAGGACTCCTGCACATGCTCGCCTGGGGGACGAGCTACTTCGAGACCTACGGCTCGCTCGGGTCGTCGCCGATACGTCGCCCGCGGGTCCTCTCCCGGACGGACGACCCCGACCTGCAGGCCTTCGACGCGATGCTCGTCCTGGCCAGCGACGTGCCCTCGCATCTCGCGGCCGCCGAATCGGCGCTGTTCGACACCCGACCGACGCTCGCGGGCGCGGAGATTCAGGGCCGACTCGGCGACGTGTTCACCGTCGCCGACCGCCGCGGCGGGTTCGTCGGCGAGGGGCTCCCGGCGGCCCACGCCAATGCGGAGGGCGTCCCCGCCGACATCCCCGAGGACTCGTACATGTTCTCGGGCTTCTTCGCCGGCCGGGCCGGCACGCAGGCCAGCGAGGACCGCGTCACCATCGACGACGGCCCCTACGCCGGCGGAACGACGATACACCTCTCTCGAATCAACGAGGCCTTCGACACCTGGTGGGAACTCGCCCAGTCAGACCGCGTCGAGCGGCTGTTCTCGGCGGCGTTCTCGCCGGACGACATCGACAGGGGTGACCTCCCCTTCGCCGACATGGTCCGCGAGCACGCGAGGGAGAACGGCCGGGTCGGTCACTTCGAGAAGGTCGCCCGCGCCCGCAAGGACGGGGAGCCGCTTCTCCTCCGACGGGACTTCAACACCATCGACGGCGGCCAGGCCGGGATTCACTTCCTCTCCTTACAGGAGCGGCTCAGCGACTTCGAGGAGGTCCGGGACGCGATGAACGGCTGGTGGCTCCGGGAGGAACACGAGGACCTCAGAGACCGGCAGAACAACGGCCTGTTGGAGTTCATCGAGGTCGCGTCGCGCTCGAACTTCTACGTCCCGCCCCGCGACAAGCGGGCCTTCCCGGCCCCGTAGCTGCCGCTCGTCGCCTGCGAGCGCCGAAAAGGGTCCCGGGCTACTCCTCGTCGTCCGATGTCGTGTCGTTCTGGTTCACGTCGCCCGGCCAGACGCCGTGGTCCCAGACCTCGAAGCCGTTGAACGTCTCTGTCGCGCCCTTCGGTTTCCACTCGCTTTCCTCGTGTGCCATTGTATATCAACTATCGTGTGGTTCCGGCTTAAGTGTTGGTGCCGTCACTCCGAGGGCGTCCCCGGCGGTTTCTGCTCGTCGGTGACCTCGTCGAGGAACGCGTTGGCGTAGAGGTCGACGTGCATCTTCAGGACCGCGCTCTCGTCGACGCCGTTCTCCTCGGCCTGCCGGCGGAGCAACGCGGCCAGTTCCTCGGTCGGTTCGTACCGAATCTCGCGGCCGTCGACCTCGAAGGTCACGTCGTGGGACTGGGAGACGAGGTGTTCGATTTCCAGCAGCGCCTGCTCGACCTTGGTCTCCAGCGCCTCGTCGATGTCCTCCAGCCGCCGGTCCGCCCACTCCTGGGCCGCCTCGTAGAGGCGGTCGCTCACCTCGAAGGCGAGCGTCAAAACGACACCCCCTCGCCCTCGAACTCGGGCGTCCACAGCGTCGTCTCCTCACACACCGGACACTCCTGCCGGCGCGGCTGTCCCTCGAACGCCGAGAGGTCTATCATCTGACCGCACTCCTCGCAACTGTAGTAGGTCATTCGTCCGACGGGGGCCAGGACTGTGGTGCCGGGTCCGACTCGGTTATCTCGGAGTACAGGACCACGAGCACCCCGAGGACGATAGTCAGCACGAGCACGCCGGCGAGACCGCCCAGCGCGTTCCGGCCGACGAACGTCGCTGTGCCGGTCGCGTAGTCGATGGTCGACAGTACCTCCAACAGCGTCAGTAACAGCCAGACGAAGGCACCCAGTACCACGAACGTGAGTATTTTCGACTGTTGGACCGCGGTTCGGAGTGTCATTGTCGTTCGTGTATGACAATGGCCAGCAAGTGTTATAAATATACGGCGTCACTCCCCGGCGAGGTCCCAGTCCGCCTTCTCGGCGGCGTCGGCAAGCGGGACGAACTCCCAGCCCGTCCGCTCGGCGATGGGTTCGTCGTCCGGGCGGCCGACCAGGACCATCCGCTCGGCGTAGAACATCGAGTGCTCGTCGATGTCGGCGAGTCGCTCGGCCGGCTCTTGGCCCGCGCCGCTGAAGAAGTCGGCGTCGATGCCGTGGTCGCGCTGGAACTTGTTGATGACGAAGGCGTCGACGTCGCCGACGATGCCGACCCAGTCGGCCCAGCCGCGGGCCTCCTGAAAGACCCGCTGCGGGTCGGAAAACTGCCGGGCCGCGTCGTAGGTCACGGCCATCGTCATGTCGTCGATGCCGCCGCCGTGGGGGCCGCTCGCCTCGACGGACTCCTCGCCGGCGGCCGGGTCCGCAGCGACGTTCGCGGCCGGGTCGGTGTCGGCCGCGGCCGCGCCGCCCGCGCCGCCGCTGCCCGTCGGGATGCCGACCGGCTTGTCCTTGTTCTCCCGCGGGACGTGGGGGACCGGCTGACCGCCCGGGCTGTCGGCCGATTCGCTGTCCGCGCCCGCTGCGTCGGCGGCCGGCGCTGCCCCGTCCCCGGCCGGCTCCGGTTCGTCCTCGGGTTCGCCCTCCCCGCTCCAGAACCAGTCGCCCCGGTTCGGCGTCTCTTCGTCGTCCTGTACGTCGAGGTCGTCGAGGTCTATCTTGTCTGTCATTCTCCGAGTGCGCTGTCTGCCGGTAGCGTCGACCGGTCGACGGCGTCCGCGAGGCCGAGCCGCTCGACCGTCTCGCGGGTGGGCCGGCCGTCGGCGTCCCAGCCCCGCTGGCTGTAGTACTCGTCGAGCATCGCGTCGAAGGACTCGGCGTCGATTGCCGCGCCCGCGTTCGGACCCGAGTCGAGCGGTTCCTGCAGTTTCGCCGGGAGTTCGTCGTCGGCCCGCGAGACGCCCTCGCGGACGTTGAACAGCCGGGTCAGCGTCCAGACGCGCTCGCCGACGGTGGCGAGGTCGCCGTCCACCTCTAGGCCGACCGCGTCGAGCCACTCCGCGCCGAGGTCGTCGAAGGCGTCGCCGACGAAGTCGTCCACGACGAGACACCACAGCACCGAGCGCTGGTCCTGTTCGCGGATGACGGCGGCGGCCGCCCGCTCGGGCGTCCAGTCGCCGTCGAAGGCCTCCCGCTCGATGGGGAGCGCGCGCCGGTGACAGGCCCCACGGTCGCTGGTCGCGTACGCCAGCGCCATGCTCCGCGCGCCGCGAGGGTCGTAGGCGGGCAGTTCCATCGCCTTGACCGTCGGCAGGAGGTCGTCCCCGCCCAGGCGGTCCGAGGCCGCGTCGACGCCGTCGGCCAGGGCGTCGCCCAGCACCGTCTCCCGCGCGACGACCGCCTCCAGGAGCGCCCGCGCGTCCTCGGGATTCCCGTACTCGAACGAACTGTCGAGCAGGCCGGCGTCGCTGGCTTTGATGGCCCACGCGACGGCGCTCCCGGCGCTGATGAGGTCCAGCCCCAGCCGGTTGCAGGTCTCGCCCAGCGCGGCCACGGCGTCGAAGTCGTCGATACCCAGGCCGGCCCCGAGGCTCATCGCCGTCGCCCCGCGCGGGACGGTCTCGCCGTCCTCCGTCTGGACGCGGAAGCCGCCGGGGCTGCCCTCGTCGTCGTACTCCCGGCCCGCGGCGAGTTCCTGGACGGCCTCGATGCCGACGCCGTCGGCCCCCTCGAACTGGCCGTCCTCCCAGCCGCGTGTCGAGAGCGCGCCGACCTCGTTGGCGAAATCGACCGTCTCGACGGTCCCGCTGGCCTGCAGCCACTGGCCGGTGTCGCCCTCGCGGTACCGCTCCGCGTACCGTTCCCGGAGCTCCGCGAGGTCCGTCGGCGGGTCGCCGCGGACGACGACGGCCTTCAGCCGCTTCGCGCCCATCACCGCCCCGGCACCGCCCCGCCCGGCGTGGTGTTCCCCGCCGTCGGAGGCGATGGTGGCGAACGCGACGCCCTGCTCGCCGGCCGGACCGATACACGCCACCGCGGCGTCGGGGAACGCTGCCGCGGTTTCGGCCGTGTCCCGACCCCACGTCTCGGCGGGTTCGACCGTCGCGCCGTCGTCCTCGACGACGAGTTTGACCGGCTCCGGGGCGCGCCCGGTGACCAGAATCCCGACGTGGTCCCGCAGCGCGCCGGCCAGCGTGGCCGGGAACGACCCGCCCGCGTAGGAGTCGAGGAAGCCGCCGGTCAGGGGCGACTTCGTGACCGCCGCGTAGCGCGTCTCGCCCGGCAACAGCCCGGAGACGGGACCGAGCATGAACGACAGGACGTTCTCCGGCCCCAGCGGGTCCGTGCCGGCGTCGAGTTCGTCGTACAGGTACCGGGCACCGAGCCCCTTGCCGCCCACGAACTGCCGACGCCACCGCTCCGGCACCGGACGGCTCTCGACCGACGACGACGACAGGTCGACGCGCAGTATCCGGTTCCGGTTGGCTACTGTCATCACCACCCACTCCGCCGTCTGTCGACTAAAGGATTATCCCCATCAATCATGCACGAAGCACCTTTCCCCCAGAGCCGAGAAGTCGGGGTATGCGCGCAGGAGCCATCGTCGCGGGCGGCCGGTCGACGCGGTTCGGGGACAGCGACAAGGCCGTCGCCGACCTCGCGGGGACGCCGATGATACGCCGCGTCGCCGACCGGCTGGGCGGAGTCGTCGACGAACTCGTCGTGAACTGCCGGACCGACCAGGTCGAGGCCATCGAGGCGGCGCTGTCGGACCACGCGCTCGACCCGCGGTTCGCTCCCGACGAGGACCCCGACCAGGGACCGATGGCGGGTATCCGGACCGCGCTGGGAGCCGTCGAAAGCGAGTACGCCGCCGTGGTCGCGTGTGACATGCCCTTCGTCGACCCGGCGTTCGTCGACTACCTGTTCGAGCGGGCCCGGTCCCACGAGGCCGCGGTCCCGCGTCCCGACGAGTGGTTCCAGACGACGCAGGCGGTGTACCACGCCGACGCGATGGCCGACGCCTGCCGGCGGGCGCTGGACCGCGGCGAGCACAGAATCGTCGAACCGCTGTTCGACCTTGAGTACGTCGTCGTCGAGCGCGAGGAGGTGCTGGAACACACCACGGAGGCCACCTTCCGGAATCTCAACACCCGCGAGGAGTTCGAGGCCGCGGCCGAGCAGTTCTGACGGCCCGCTCAGACGACCGCCACCAGCGGGTCGTCGGCCCGCATCTCCGCGAGGACGACCCGCGGGACGTCGGCCCGTTCGTGGAGCGCCGCGGCGACGGCCCGCGCGCTCGCTTCGAGGTCGGCGTCGTCGACCATGTTGAGCAGGGGCACCGCGGTCGCGTCGGCGGGCACGTCCTTCAGCCCGCCGCGGTCGCTGGCGAGCACCGCGGCGACGTCGGCCGGTCGAATCTCGTCGCCGGGGTCGAGTCCGGTAATCGCGGCCACCTCGTCGACCCGGTGGACGATGTCGTCGGTCAGCGGTTCGCCGATTACGTGCGCGCTGGCGATGGGGACGACCGTCGACGCCGTCTCGGGGAGCTGTGGCTCGCGGTCGCTCGGTGCCTTGAACTCCCGCATCCGCGCGCCGTCGGCTTTCACCAGAACCGGGTGGTCGACGGCGGCCAGGTCGGCCACCGTCGCCGTGTCGTAGCCCCGATAGCGGTCCGGCCGCTCCTGGGCCGGGACGACGCCCAGCGGCCACGCGGTCGCCGCGTCGATGGCGTCCCGCGGGGCCTCCGTCACGACGACCTCCGCGACCCAGCCGTCGAAAATCGGAATCCGGACCGTCGCGGTGACGACCGCGCGGTCCAGCCGCCGTGCGAGCGTCGCCATCGTCGTCTTCTTGCCCCCTGCGCCGACGAAACAGATGGTCCCGTGCCGCGCGTCCAGCGCGTCGACGATGTCCATACGCCCTGCAGGGCGGTGGCCGGATTAACCGTTACCCCGGCGGCCGAACCGGGACAGTCACGTCATTTAAGGGGATGTGCTGTGAATAGTTAGCAAGGAAATGCTCGAAGACGACTTCGGTCGCGAGGTGTCCGGTGTCCGCGTCTCCCTCACGGACCGGTGTAACTTCGACTGCGTCTACTGCCACAACGAGGGGCTGGGCGACACGCGGGGCCCGATGGAGGCACAGGACGACGAACTCAGCGCCGACACTATCGTCGCCTTCCTCGAAGTCGCCGCCGAGTTCGGCGTCGACTCGGTGAAGTTCACGGGCGGGGAGCCGATGCTCCGGGAGGACCTGGAGGAAATCGTCCGGCGCGCCCCCGACGAGATGGAGGTGTCGATGACCACGAACGGGACCTTCCTCCCCGGCCGCGCCCCGGACCTCGTCGACGCCGGGCTGGAACGGGTGAACGTCTCCCAGGACGCGCTGGACAGCGAGGCCTTCGCTGAACTGACCCAGAGCGGGGCCTACGACCGCGTCCTCGAAGGCGTCGAAGCGGCGCTGGACGCCGGCCTCGCGCCGGTGAAGCTCAACATGGTCGTGTTCGAGCCGACCGCCGGCTACGTCCCGAAGATGGTCGACCACGTCGCCGAGAACCCCGGCCTCCAGCTCCAGCTCATCGAGTACATGCCGGAGCTGGCCGGCCACCCGGAGTGGGCCATCGACATCGACCGCGTCCACGACTGGCTCGAGGACCGCGCCGACACGGTCGAACACCGCGAGATGCACGACCGCAAGCGCTACTGGATACACGGCCGCGACGCGGCGGTCGAGAGCGGGGGCGCGACCACCTCGCTGGCCGCCTCCGACGGCGGCATGCGGACGGAGCCGGTCAACAACCACAACAGCGGGATGGTCGAAATCGTCGACCCCGTCGGCAACGAGAACTTCTGTGCGAACTGCCACCGCGTGCGGCTCACCCACGACGGCTACCTGAAGGGCTGTCTGAACCGCAACGACGACCTGCGCGACATCGGCACGACCAAGGAGTCGATGCGCGCCGCGTTCCGCGAGACCGTCGACACCCGCGTTCCCTACTACGGCGAGTACATGGTCGAAACCGAGGACGGCGAGTGGGAGATAAACGAGGCGTACATCGACACCGACGGGGACCGTGCGCCCTACGAGTACTCCGAGTAGCGCCCGCCCCGACCAAACGCTCTTACTGTTCCGTCGTGTAAATCGGCCAGAATGGGCGTCCCGTTCCGCGACCGGACGGCGGTCTCGCTGTCGTGGAACGAGCTGACCGGGGCGGTGGGGGACTCGGCGACGGTGCTCCCGGTCGTCGTCGCCGTCGCCGTGCTGACGGAGCTTTCGCTGCCGGTCATGCTCGTCTGGTTCGGCGTGTTCCAGGTCGTCTGGGGGCTGTACTACGGCGTCCCCATCTCCGTCGAGCCGATGAAGGCCTTCGCCGCCCTCGTGGTCGCCAGAACGATTTCGACCGGCGAACTCGTCGTCGCGGGACTGCTCGTGGCCGTCGTCTTGCTCGCGCTTGGCACCTCGCGGTCGCTCGGCACGGTCAATCGGTACGTCGACGACACTGTCGTCCGCGGGGTCCAACTGGGCGTCGCCCTGGTCCTGTTGGAGACGGGCGTCGGGCTCGGGCTCAGCGACCCGCGGCTGGTCGCCGTCGCCGTCGGTGTGGTCGCCGTCCTCGCGGCGGTCGGCTACGGCGGGCAGAGCGCCTTCGCCGTCTTCGTCCTCGGGGTCGTCCTGGCCCTCGCCGAGACCGGAGTACCGACGCCGGCCGTCCCCGCCGTCGACGCCATGTTCATGCTCCCGGAAATAACGCTGTCGGCACAGACGGCCGAGGCCGTCCTCGCCCAGATTGCGGTCACGGTGGGCAACGCCGCCCTCGCCACGTCGGTCCTGCTGGCCGACTACTTCGACCGGGACGTGTCGGCCGACCAGCTCTCGAACAGCATGGGGCTGATGAACCTGGCGGCGGTCCCGTTCGGCGCGTTCCCGATGTGTCACGGCAGCGGCGGCGTCGCCGGGAAGTACGCCTTCGGAGCCAGGACGGCCGGCGCGAACCTGATACTCGGCGCGGGCTACGTCCTGACCGCGTTCCTCGCCGTCGGTGTCGTCGCGGCCTACCCGACGGCCCTGCTCGGAGTCATCCTGGTGTTGATTGCCCTCCAGCTGGGCTGGACCGGCGTCTCCCGGACGGACGACCTGGCGGTCGTCGCGGCAATCGGCGGCCTCGGCGTGCTCGTCAACCTCGGCCTGGCGTTCGTTCTCGGCGTCGCCGTCCAGCAACTTCGCGCCCGCCTGTGACGGCCGACCGGCCCACAGACGCTTGTATCAGGAGGCCGAACCGTCGGGACAGATGCGCCCCGCAACGGAACTGGAGAACGTGCTCGGAGAGGGCGAATCGCTCACCATCGTCTGTCACAACAACCCCGACCCCGACTGCCTGGCCAGCGCGCTCGCGCTCGGCCGCATCGCCGCCGCCGTCGGCATCGACGAGCGGCGCATCCTCTACAGCGGCGAGATTTCCCACCAGCAGAACCGCTCGTTCGTCAATCTGCTGGAGATGGACGTCCAGGAGTTCGACGCGGCCGACGTGACCGACCGGGACCCCATGGACCTGCTCGCCTTCGTCGACCACTCTGTTCCCGGCTCGAACAACCGGGTCCCCGAGGGGGTCCCTGTCGACATCGTCATCGACCACCACCCGGCCGAGGACATCGACGCCCGGTTCGTCGACCACCGGGTGGAAATCGGGGCGACGGCGACGATACTGACCGAGTACCTCCGGGACCTCGACATCGAACTCGACGACCGCCTGGCGACGGCGTTGCTGTTTGCCATCCGCCGGGAGACGCTGGGGTTCCTGCGCGGCGTGACGCCCGACGAGTACGGGGCCGCCGGGTTCCTGACGGACGCGGCCGATTCGGACCTGTTGCGCCAGCTCTCCTCGCCGTCGGTCAGCGGCGCGACCGTCGACGCCATCGCGGACGCAATCGAGAACCGGACGGTCCGCGGGTCGGTACTGATATCACACGTCGGCCGGACGGGGGAGCGGGACGCGCTCCCGCAGGCGGCCGACTACCTGGCGACCCTGGAGGGCGTCGAGACGGCCATCGTCTTCGGCGTCGTCGAGGACACCATCCAGCTCAGCGCCCGGTCGACGGACGCGCGGGTCCACATCGGCGACGTTCTACACGACGCCCTGGGCGACGTCGGGAGCGCCGGCGGCCACCGCGAGATGGCCGGCGGCGAGGTGCCGCTTGGCATCTTCGCCGACTACACGAACGACGACGCGGTCTTCGTCGACATCGTCGAGCAAGTCATCTCGGCGCGGCTCTTCGCCGGGCTGAACCTCGCCGAGGAGGAGTGAGGCCGGTCAGGACAGCCGGAACGTCTCCAGGTTCTTCGGGTTGTGGGTCCGCATGTTGAACTTCTGGTACAGCGCCGAGGAGAGCTGGTTCGTCGAGGACTCGTCGCCGTGGACACAGAGAATCTTCTCCGGCCGCGGGTGCATCGTCTCGACGAACGACTCCAGGCCCTGCCGGTCGGCGTGGCCGGAGAAGCCGTCGACCGTCTCGACGGCGAGCCTGAGGCTCACCCGCTCGGCGCGTGGCCCGCTCGTGTCCCCGAGGGTAATCTCGTCCTGCCCGCGCTGAATCTGGCGACCGAGCGTCCCCTCGGCCTGGTAGCCGACGAAGGCCATCGTGTTGTCCGGGTCGCTGCCCAGCAGCCGGAGCCAGGACATCACGGGGCCGCCGGTGACCATCCCAGAGGTGGTCAGGATGATGGCCGGCTCGTCGTCGGCGATGTCCCGTCGCATCTCGTCGCCGCCGTCGACCTGCTCGAACTGCTCGGCGAGGAAGGGGTTCTCGTCCTCGTAGAGGATGCGCCGGCGGAGGTCGTCCCGGAGGTACTCCGGGTACGCCGTGTGGATGGCCGTCGCCTCCCGAATCATCCCGTCCAAGTACACTGGCATCGTCGGGATGTCGCCCTCCCGCATCGCCTCTTCGAGGACGAGCATGAGCTCCTGGGAGCGGCCGACGGCGAAGGCCGGAATCAGTATCTTGCCGCCCCGCTCGTGGGCTTCGTTGATGACGTCCCTGAGGACGCGCTCGGAGTCGGACTGGTCGGTCTGATAGTCGTTTTTCCCGCCGTAGGTGGATTCGAGGACGAGTGTCTCCACCCGCGGGAAGTCGTTGACAGCGCCGTCGAGCAGGCGGGTGTCCTTGTAGTGGATGTCCCCGGAGAAGGCGACGTTGTACCGCCCCTCGCCGATGTGGAAGTGACACACCGCCGACCCGAGGATGTGGCCGGCGTTGTGCATCGTGAGCTTGATGTCCGGCGCGATGTCGGTGACGTTGCCGAACTCCAGGGGAATCGTGTGTTTCAGCGCGTCACGGACCTGCTGGCTCTCGTAGGGCGGGGTGCGCCCTTCCTTCGAGGCCACGTCGAGGTAGTCCAGTTGCAGGAGACCCATCAAGTCCCGCGTCGGCGCGGTGGTGTAAATCGGCCCGTCGTAGCCGTACTTGAACAGGATGGGGATGAGCGCGGAGTGGTCCAGGTGGGCGTGGGTCAACACGACGGCGTCCAGCGAGTTCGGGCCCGCAGCCAGCGCCTCGGGAGCCTGGAGGTACGGCACCTCCCCCTCCGCACCGGGCTTGTCGCCACAGTCGATGAGGATGCGAGATTCGGGCGTCGAGAGGATGAACGACGCGCGCCCGACCTCCCGGCAACAGCCCAGCGTGGTGAGTCGGACCCAGTCCTCGTCGCTCGTCGTGGGGCGGTTTATCTGGCGGCCGACGCGCTGGAGGATGTCTCGCCGTTCCTCGCGTTCCTGCTTGAGGTAGTTCCGGACGTTCGAGACGGTCGAGGACTCCATCGGCGGCGTCCGGACGACCTCGGGGGTCCAGCCGACGGAGGCCGATATCTCGTCGAGGGTCGCCCCGTGGCGGCCGATGACGCGGCCGGGCTTCTCGGCCTCGATGAACACTTCGCCGGTCTGGCGGTCGAAGTCGAGGTTCTGGACGCCGGCGTCCTCGGGAATCGTCTGCGTGATTCGGGCCTCGGCCTCGTTAGGCGGGACGAGAGCGCCCTGCGTGGGCCGGACGTTGATACGCTTGCGGAGCGTCTGGGCGAGGTTCCGGACGATGCCGTCGCGGTTGGCGACCGTCTGTGCGTCCGGCGTGTAGATGACCAGTTCCGGCCCCTCGAAAGCGACCGATTCGATTTCGATGTCGTCCGGTGTCTCTTCTTCGACCTGTGCTTTGATTCGATCAAGTGTCTCGTCTGCGGAACTCATACGTGTGGAGATGGGAGGCCCGATAGCCGTCGGAAAACCACGGCTCTCGACTGCCGTTATCTAGCGGGAGTGCGAGCACGGTAAAGAACCTTTGCTTGTCTCGCCCGGCGTCCCGGCGGGAACCGGCGAATTTTAGTGTGGGACTGCGAGATATCTCCATATGGGCTTTGGTAGCTACGATGAATCCGAACAGAAGGACAACGACGTAGACGCGGACGACAGCGACGGCGTTGCGGTCCACGAGAACGACCACGACGGGTCGGTCTCCTTCGAGACGGAGGCATCGACGAGCGACCTCGTCGACAAGCTCGGCGACATGAAAGACGAAGACGACGAGGAGTAAGCGCCTCGAATACCGTCAGAACGGCGATTCCCGTCCGACTTTTTCGGCGAGTTCGCCGCGTTCGTCCAACTGTTCGAGGATGTCGCTCCCGCCGATGAACTCCCCGTCGACGAACGTCTGTGGAATCGTCTCGCGCCCGCTGTGCCGTTCGAGCGCCTCGCGGTAGGCGTCTGTCGCTTTGAGGACGTCCACCGTCTCGATGTCCTCGCGGTACTGTTTCAGGAGGCCGAGCGCCTTCTTCGAGTAGCCACACTGGGGCATCAGCTCGTTGCCTTTCATGAACAGCACGACCTCGTTGTCCGCGATGACGCTGTCGACCTGTTCTGTGACCTCTTCGGGCGAGAGTTCTTCGGGCTCGAATGCCATACGCACCCTAACGGCGTCGGCAATAAAGGCGTACCGACGGTGTGGCTCGTCGGCGACTGCCTACTCGGCTTCCTCGGGCGTCAGCGTCGTCAGCTCGATGGCGTGGATGTCGCGTGTCAGGTGGTCCCCCAGCGCGTCGTGGACGAGCTGGTGCTGGTCGACCAGCGACTCCCCCTCGAACGCCGGCGAGACCACGCGAACGGCGTAGTGTTTGTCGTCGTCGGGGTCACGCGGCGTGGTGACCGTCGCCCGTGCCTCCGGGAGCGCTTCCTCGATGAGTTCGGCGACCGCATCCTCGTCCATACGCGCCCTCAGGGGCGCGGCGGGCAAAACAGTTGGCGTCCCGTCGTCACCAGTCGGGCGACAGCTCCCGACCGATGCCGACGCCCAGGGCGGCCAGTCCGAGAAGCGCCAGCGCGACCCCGCCGAGCCAGACCGCCGACTGCGGGGCCGCGAGGCGGACCGTCCAGAGCCCGGCGACCAGCGCCATCCCGCCGGTCACGACCAGTTCGACGAACCGCTCCATGTCCGTGCCTGCGGCGACCGTCGGTAAATCCCTGCCGGCCGAACCACAGGTGTTTGTGCGTCGGGCGCGTAGCTCCGGTATGAGCGACGCGACGCTCGTCTACGACGACGACTGCGGCTTCTGTACGTGGTGGGCGGATTTCATCGGGCAGCGGTCGGACCTCGACATCGTCGGCTTCTCCGAACTCGACGGGGACCTGCTCGAACGGCTGCCCGACGACTACGAGACCTGTTCACACCTGGTGACCGACGAGGATGTGTACTCCTGCGGGGAGTCCATCGAAACGGCACTCACGCACACCGACCTGGGCGAGCCGGCGCGGCCGCTGGTCTCGTTTCTCCGCCAGTTCGAGGACTACGAGCGGCTCCGCGAGCGTGCCTATCGGCGGGTCGCCGAGAACCGGTCGAAGTGGGGGAAGGTCATGTCGAAGACGCCGCCCGCCCGCCGGGACGGGTCGGACTGACCCCGTTCAGACCTCGGCGAGTCGCAGGTCGCCCTCGCTGACCGGGCTGACGTAGGTGCCGACGCGTTCGCGCGCCCACCACTGCCCGGTCTCGCGGCGTTCGTCGGGCGTCGTGAACCGGTAGCGGTAGCGGACCGCGCGGACGTACGTTGGCGTCGTCTCCGGGAACGGTACCGAGGCGAGCAGTTTCTCGGTGGCCTCGTCGCCGGCCAGCAGTCGGTCCAGCAGCGCGAGGAACCACGGGCTGCGCCGCGGCGAGGGAGCCATCGCCGCGAACCACAGCTGCCAGTCCAGCCGGTAGTGGTACGGCGCGACCTGGCGGGGCCGTCGGGCGGGGTCCGTTGGCTTGCCCTCGAACTCGTAGGTCCGCCACTCCGTGTCGGCCGTGACTGTCTCGTCCGTGGTCCCCTGGACGACGACTTCGTAGCGGTCGCGAGTGATAGAGCCGAACGCGCCGTAGGTGTTGACCAGCCGGAGCGGGTCGAAGGCGGTGTTCATCACCTGCCGCTCCGAGAGCATGTTCCGGACCGGCCCGACGCTGCGCCAGAGGACGACGGCGGCGAGCGCGACCGACAGCACCTGCAGGTACAGCGGCGGCGCGCCCGCGCTCGGTGCGGTGACCGGGAGCGCCGACGCCAGGACCGCGTCGCTGAACGCCGCGACTGCCTGGACGATTGTGAGGGCGTTGAGCCACGAGAAGTTCCCCGTCAGCATGAGCCAGCCCTGGAAGCCGATGGTCGCAACGCCCGCCACCGACGCCCACGGCTGGGGGGCGAAATAGAGGAACGGGACGGCGACCTCGACGACGTGGTTGCCGAGCACCTCCAGCCGGTGGAACCGGTCGGGGAGGTGGTGGGCGTACCAGCTCAGGGGGTTCGGAATCGGCTGTGTCTCGTAGTGGTAGTCCAGCGCGGTGCAGTCGCGCCAGCAGTCGTCGCCGCGCAGTTTGATGAGCCCTGCCCCGAACATATTGCGGAACAGCAGCCACTTCAGGAGCCACAGCACGACGACCGGCGGTCCCGTCGACCCCGCGCCGAGAAACGCAGCGAGGAAGCCGGTCTCAAGCAGCATCGACTCCCAGCCGTAGCCGTAGAAGGTCCCCCCGGCGTTGACGAAAGACAGGTACAGACCCCACAGCAGGAGCCACAGCAGCATCGACGCCGGAACTGCGTACGGACTCGGGAGCCACGACGGGAGGCCGGCGAACGCGAGCGCCGAGAGCCCGACGCCGGCCCAGGCCGCGACGCCGATGACGCGGTCGTCGGGAAAGAAGTAAAACAGGCTGGGACGGTCACGGAACGCGTGGCGGTCGACGTACTGCCGTATCGGAAGCAGGCCGTCCTCGCCGGCGAGCGGGCGGAACTGCGTGGCCGCGACGAGGAACGCGAGCAGGTAGATGACCGCCAGCCCCCGGTGGAACAGGAACCTGACGAGCCAGTACGCCTCTGCATCCCACGGCAGCATACTCCGGATGTGACCCAGCCACGGACTAAACCGTACCGGGCGGCGGCGCGGTCAGCCACGGCCGTCGCCTCTCCGGTCAGCCCAGCAACCGCTGGTGGGTCGGCTTCATACAGCGGTCCTGGACGACGCGGCGGCCGGCCGCCTCGGCACGTTCGACGGCCTCGTCGTCGTGGATACCCAACTGGAGCCAAATAACGGCGTCGTCGTCGCGTTCCAGCGCCGCGTCGACGATATCGCTGACCTCCTCGCTGGGCCTGAAGACGTCGATGATGTCTATCTCGCCGGGCACCTCCGACAGCGAGTCGTACGCCTTCTGTCCGAACACTTCGTCGGCGTAGGGATTGACCGGAATCACGTCGTACCCCTGCTCGTGGAGGTACTTCGGAATCTCGTGGGCGTCCTTGCCGGCGCTGGTCGAACAGCCGACGACGGCGACGCGGTCCAGTTCCAGAATCTCTCGGAGTTCGTCGTCCGAACTAACGGGCATACACGGAGTTCGCCGGGCAGCGACAAAAGCTATTGCCCGGGCGCTACGTCGCGGGTTCGTCGGATTCGCTCGGTTCCCGCAGGTAGGTCTGGCCCCACGCCGCCATCTCGGTGATTACCGGCTCCAGCGACGCACCGTGTTCGGTCAGCGAGTAGTTGACGCGAAACGGCTGTTCGTTGATGACCTCCCGGTCGACGAGCCCTTTCTCCTGGAGGTCTTCGAGGCTGTCAGAGAGCACCTTTGAAGAAATCCCGTCGACGTTCTCCTTGAGTTCGTTGAATCCCGAGGGGCCGTTCTCGAGCAGCCGGTGAATGATAACCGGGTGCCACTTCTTCCCGATGAGGGAGGCCGTCGTCGTTATCGGGCACCACTCTTCGCCGGCACACCAGACGGAGAGTCGCTCCGGTGAGTCGCTCATGTCTTGCCGAGATTTCGGTCGCGGACGGCTAATATCTACCCCTGAACAGGGACTGAAGGGTCACTGAAGACGCCCAGGACTTCCGGACGCAAATCTCGCCGGGGGACGCGGTCGGAACGGCTCTCGGCCGAGGGTAGTAGCGACCGTTTACTCGGAGTAGACGGCCCATTCTCGTATGGCTGTAGTCGCGGGGCCCAGCACGAACGGGCGGCGTACGAGGTAGTGACACCACCACGATACTGGGCCGAGTACTCGCCCCGTAGAGCGGCCAGAGCGGAACTCGCGGACCACGGGCCCACCGAAACTGGCGAGCGCTGTGGCGCTGGTAGGCGCTCTGTTCTCTCACGGGCGCGACCGAAGGCGACCGCAAACTTTGGGCACTGCACCACGACCGTGTGCCAGCATGCGAGGACAACAGCGGTGCCGTGAACGGATTCCAAAGGGTTTGTATCGGATGACTCCGGAGAGTGGCCTATGACGGAGAACGTGGTCGTACTTGGTGCGGGGTATGCGGGTGCGGGGACAGTCAAGAGCCTGGAGGACGAACTCGACGGCGAGGCCGACGTCGATATCACCTGGATTTCCCAGACGGATTACCATCTGGTCTTGCACGAGTCCCATCGGTGTATTCGGGACCCCAGCGTCCAGGAGAACATCGCGATTCCCGTTCACGAAATCAAGCAGCCTTCGACCTCGTTCGTGCAGGACGAGGTCGTCGAAATCGACACCGACGCGCGGGAAGTTGCACTCGCCGACTCCGAGTCCGTCGCGTACGACTATCTGCTGGTCGGATTGGGCTCGCAGACGGCCTTCTTCGGCATCGACGGGCTCGAAGAGCACGCGCTGACGCTGAAGAGCCTCGACGACGCCCTGGAGATTCACGACACTGTTCAGCAGGCCGCCCGCGAGGCCTCGACGAACGACCCGGCGCAGGTGGTCATCGGCGGTGCTGGCCTCTCGGGCATCCAGACGGCCGGCGAGGTCGCCGAGTTCCGCGACGAGCACAA